>JAYUJX010000236.1:0-6218 GCA_043764955.1 Polaromonas sp. | reverse complement strand
CATAGTTTTGTCTGGAGCGTGGTGCCTGCGTTGATGGCCTGGATTGCGCTTTTGATGATGCCTAAATATGCTTGCGTATTATTGGTAGCGGCTTTTTTGATTCACTTATGGCAAGACAGGCGTTTGGTTGAGGTGGTGAATCTACCCGTTTGGTATTTGCCATTGCGGTTGCAATTGACACTTGTAGCCTGTACTTCACTTATATTTGGCGTGCTTGGGCTGTTTTTGTAAACAGTAAACGCTCATAGCGCGACGCCGTTGGAAACATGGTTTGCAATGCTTCCTGCACCTTTTCCAAGCGGGGGTCTAGGTTGTTGGCGTCGTCGGTGGTGTCGTTGATGCAAAAGAAATCGAGTTGGCCGTTTGCTGCTACGAAACTTTCTAATTCTGCGGTGGTTTTTATGTCACCCGTGGACAGATAGATATGCGAGTAGTCGCGCAAGGTGGCTTGGCCATTGGCCAACGCCCAGCGCAGCACAAAATCAGAGACGATGGTGGGTTTGTCCCAGGCGCGGAAAACGGTTGAGCGCACGGATTTAAAAAGGTCAGCCGCTTCGGTTTCTAGTGCAAAAAGCATCGATTTCAGCATCGGCCTAGGGGAGTGCGCGAAGGTGCGGTAGGTGTGTTTGAAAGGGCTTAGATTTGAATGTTGGTTTCGATGTTGGTTTAGTTTTTTATTCGAGTTTTCATGCGTTTTTAGCCAATGAATCGACAAACGGCAGGCATTTTCCAGCGCTGTGGCGTCGGGCTGCAAGCCTTCGTTACTCACCGGTAAATCGTCTGACCAGCCCACACAAATGCCGTCCTGGCTGAACCAGTGGCTCAAATCGACGCGTGAGCCGAAGAAAACATCGTCGTTGAGGTAAAAATAACGCTCAGACAGGTTGGGGATATGGTGGATGTAGGACTCAATATTGGCGGAATCAAAGGTGGGCAGTTTGCTGGCTGGGATCAAGTCTTTGTGGTCAATGACGGAAATTTGCGCTGAGTTTTGCAGCCAGACAGGGGTTTGCGCATCGGTGACGATGTAAACATGGCCACAATCGGGGAAATAGCGCTCCAGCGCGCGCAGGCTGTAGCGCAGTTCGTCGTTGTCACGAAATCGACCTTCCACATTGCCGTATTTGGCGATGCTTTTTCGGTTGTTCGCATTCAATTGACTGAGCGACTTTTGCCGTTTTTGCCGCCAAACGGGATCGTTGCCGTCCACCCATAAGTAAACAATGTCTATTTTTTCAGGCTGGATGGCTTTCTGAGTGGCTTGCGCGGGTGGCATTGGTTTGAATTTTTTCTTAAATTTTGTGCTGAAATATGACTATAGCTGTCGTATTTGTTGTTTTATATGCTATAAAAACTATAGCAAATTGGCTTTCCATGATATCTGAAACATGACATCTTGTCAGCTAGCTCTGTGATGGCCTCTTTAAAGGTGACAAAGCACTGTAAATCTTTGTTGAGATAACTTTTTTGCGTGTAACCATACCGAAACTAGCGTTTCCCCTAATACTTTCTCGAAAAAAAAAGTGGATACTTCGTTTTCTTGCTGAACTAAATAGCTTTAGTTGTTGAAAGCGGCAGGTTTTAGCTAAAACTTAACGCCCCTTGGGGTTTATTAACTGGAGATAAAAGAATGCAATTTAAACGTACACTGACCGCTTTGGCTTTGGCCATGGCTGCTGGTTCATCTTTCGCACAATTGGTCGTCGGCGTGAGCTACGATGCGTTCCAAGAAGAGCGTTGGAAGACTGACGAAGCTGCTATCAAGGCAGAATTGGCCAAATCTGGCGCTAAATACATCATGTCTGACGCTGGCGCTTCTGCAGAGAAGCAATTGGCTGACATCGATGGCTTGATCGCCAAGGGCGCTAAAGTTTTGATCATCTTGGGTAAAGACAAGTCTGCTATTTTGCCTGCTGTGAACAAGGCTGCTCAGCTGAAGATCCCAGTCATCGCCTATGACCGTTTGTTCGAAGCACCAGGCGTGACATACATCACGTTTGACAACAAAGAAGTGGGTCGTATGACTGCTCGCGCTATTTTGGCCGTGAAGCCAAAAGGCAATTTCGCCATCATCAAGGGCGACCCAGGTGACGCGAACGCAAACTTCTTGCGCGAAGGCCAAGGCGAAGTGCTGGCTGACGCTATCAAAAAGGGCGACGTGAAGATCGTGGGCGAAGAGTTCACATCTGGCTGGAACCCACAAAACGCACAGAAAAACATGGAACAGATCTTGACGAAGAACGCCAACAAAGTTGACGCTGTTATCGCACAAAACGACGGCATGGCCGGCGGTGTGGTGGCTGCTTTGACAGCTAAAGGTTTGCAAGGTATTCCGGTGTCTGGTCAAGACGGCGACCACGCTGCTTTGAACCGCGTCGCTGCAGGTACACAAACTGTGTCAGTTTGGAAAAACTCTTCCGACCTCGGCACCGCTGCTGCTAAGGCTGCTGTTGAGCTGGGTGCTGGCAAGCCAGTAACTGGCGCTGCTGACTGGGCTGGCGGCGAGAAGAAAGTGTCTTTGAAAGCTATCTTCTTGAAACCTATTCCTGTGACTAAAGACAATTTGGATGTTGTCTTGAAAGCTGGCTACATTAAGAAAGACGTTTTGTGCAAAGGTATTGATGGCGCGAAAGTTGCTGTCTGCAAATAAGCAAAACAAGGCTTGAATAACTGTTGATTTTCTAATCGGCAGCTTAAGAAGCAGTTTAGTGGTTATGCCGCGGGCCTAGCGCCCGCGGTGTCGTTTGTGATCTACCAGTTTGGTCACAAAAAATCAGTTTTATTGATTTATTTATGTTGGTTTTATTGGTTCGGTAGAGTTGGGAGTAAGTATCATGAATCTTGTCATTCAATCAATCAAACGTGCCCAGGTGGACTGGCGCATGGTTTTGATGTCCGGTGTGCTGGTAGTCATCGCACTCGTATTTAATATACTTTCTGACGGTATCTTTTTATCTGCAGAAAACTTGTACAACATCGCCCAGCAGACCGCGGTGGTGGGTATTTTGGCAACCATCATGGTGCTCATCATCGTGGCGCGCCACATCGATTTATCGGTAGGCTCCGTGATGGGTTTTGTTGGTGTGCTGATCGCCTTTTTGATGTACACCGCCAATTGGTCCTGGCAGGCAGCGTCGCTTGCTGGTCTGGGTGCAGCGATTGCTGTGTCGATGTACCAAGGTGCGCTGACGGCCTTTATCGGTGTGCCATCTTTTGTGGTCACTTTGGGTGGTTTGATGTCATTCCGGGGCGCTGCCTATTTGGTGGCGGATGGTAAAACACAGCCTTTGGCGGATGAGTTTTTTCTCAAGCTTGGTGGTGGTTATAACGGTGGTATCGGTGTCACGGCGAGCTGGGTCATTGGCGGGTTGATGTGCATAGGGCTTGTTTTATCCATGCTGAGTAAACGTAAAGCAAAAAAAGCGTATGGCGTGCCTACAAACTCAGCCTTGATGGATGCCGCGATTGTGTTGATTCCCATCGTTGTCATTTTGTCTTTTGTCGCGGTGATGAACGCCTACCAACTTCCTAACAAACCGGAAGCGCAAGGCATACCTATTCCCGTCCTGATCTGGGGCGCTGTGGCTTTGTTCATTTCATTTTTGGTGCATCGCACGCGCTTCGGACGCTACATTTATGCCATCGGGGGCAATCCAGATGCGGCCGCACTCGTCGGCATCCCCGTCAAAAAAGTAACAATGCTGCTGTTTTTGTTGTTGGCTGTATTGACCACGATTGCAGCCATCGTTGCAATCTCAAGGCTGAATGCTGGAACCAACTCGCTTGGTAATAATTTGGAGTTGTTGGTGATTGCTGCTACGGTTATTGGTGGAACGGCTTTGGCTGGTGGTAGCGGAACAATTATTGGCTCGGTGCTTGGTGCATTGATCATGCAATGCATCGACAGCGGCATGTTGCTGTTGGATATTTCTATTGGTACCCGTTACATCATCATTGGACAGGTTTTGATTGCTGCGGTCGTTTTTGACGTGGCTTACCGCAAGTGGACAGGAGAGACAGTATGAGTAGCTCAAATACCTCAGTTAATTCTTCTGTAAAAACCTCTGTGGATACTCCAAAATGTTTGGTTGAGCTGCGCAACATCAAAAAATCTTTTGGTGGCGTGCATGCGGTTGACGATGTGAGCATGACTTTGTATCCCGGCGAAGTGGTCGCTGTGCTGGGGCACAACGGTGCCGGTAAATCAACGCTCATGAAAATGCTTGCAGGTGCGTACCCCATTGACAGCGGTGATGTGGTTATTTCGGGTGAAAAAGTTCATGTGCGTTCACCAGCAGACGCGCAGAATTTGGGTATTGAATCCATTTATCAAACCTTGGCGTTGGCAGACAACCTTGATTCCGTCGCCAATTTGTTTCTAGGCCGTGAATTGTTGACCAAATGGCGCACCTTAGACGATCACCGCATGGATGCGGATGCGCGTAAAGTGTTTCATCGTTTGAATAAAAACTTCACCAACGTGCGCATACCTGTTCGCCGTTTGTCAGGTGGACAGCGTCAAGTGGTGGCGATTTCTCGTGCGATCTACTTCAATGCTCGCATTTTGATCATGGACGAGCCAACCGCTGCGTTAGGCCCTGAAGAGACGGCAATGGTCGGCAATTTGGTGCGCCAGCTCAAAGCAGAGGGCGTTGGCATCTTCTTGATCAGCCACGATATGCATGATGTGTTTGCTCTTAGCGACCGCTTGGTCGTCATGAAAAACGGTAAATCATTGGGCATGTATAAAACGGCTGATGTGACTGAAGACGAAGTGCTGGGTATGATTATTTCTGGTAAGCAACCTGTGGGTAAACCTCAATCTGAGCGTGCAGCTCAGCAAGTCGTTCTATAGCTGAAATGGCATGAAAACCACGGGTGACCAGCAACTACTCAAACGCATCAATCGCAGTGTCTTGCTGCGTTTGATGCGTTCAGAGTCTGGCCTGTCCCGAGCCGACTTATCCCGAAAAAGTGGGTTGACTAAATCAACAGTTAGCGCATTGGTGAGAGAGTTAGTTGCTGAAAAATGGATGGCTGAAGCGCATGCCCCCGTTGCTATTGAAGGCATGGGGCGTCCTTCTACACCATTGCAGTTGGATGCTGAAACGCGGGTGTTGATGGGCGTTGAAATTGCGGTGGAATGCCTGCGTGTTGTGTGCGTGACGCTGACTGGTGTCGTCGTATCACATGCGCAAGTGCCTTTAGTCTCCAACTTGCCTGCGCGCGTTTGTCAGCAGACTGCTGAGTTGGTGTTTGAGCAATGCCAACAACTCGCAGCTAAAAAATTATTGTTGTCTGGTGTTGGTGTTTGTTTGCCCGGCGCTATCAATGAAGAAGCAGGCATGGTTAGGTTCGCTCCTAATTTAGGTTGGCGGGAAGTGCCGTTTTTGAGCATGATATCAACCGCGTTCATTGATATTGGTGTGCCTCAAGTCCCCATTCACCTTCAAAATGACGCTGATGCAGCAGCACTGAGTGAATATGAGTTTTCAACCAACGAAGGTGAAGACCCGTTGATTTTTGTCAGTTGTGATGTAGGCGTAGGTGCCGGTATTATTTTGAATGACAGATTATTTGTGGGTGCCACTGGCATGGCGGGCGAAATTGGACATACCACGTTGCAAATTGATGGCCCGCTTTGCTCTTGCGGCAGGCTGGGGTGTGCCGAAACGTTCATTGGTTCGCGGGCATTGAAGAGTGCAAAAAACACGGATTTGGCTGGCAAATATTTAGGCGTTTTGATTCAAAACCTAGATGTCATGTTTAACCCGCGCACCATTGTTTTGGGTGGCCAGTCATGCGTCAACAACCCCGAGATGATCGAGAAAGCAGTCGCTACGCTGGCAAACTATTCAAAATTAGCGGATATGCCACTGACGACCGTTCGGGCTGCGAGATATGGTCTGTTGGCCGCTGCAGTTGGTTCTGCCGCATTGGTTTGGCACCGTTTCTTGCGGCCGATGCCGGTTGGAAAGTCTGCGCCGCAGCAACAAATGGTCGAAAACTCAGTAGCTACTGCGGTTAGTGGTCAAGAAGAGTCTAAATATGTCTCTCCACAAAAAACCAAGATGAGCGAATATTCAGTGCCAACGCCGGTGCTCGAACGTCGCAGTTCAGTTACGCAAATTCAGGAGCATTGAATGTTTTTAGGTATTGACGTCGGTACGTCGGAAGTTAAGGTTTTATTGCTTGATGCTGAGCATCACGTTATTGGC
>JAYUJX010000235.1:0-6231 GCA_043764955.1 Polaromonas sp. | reverse complement strand
ATGCGTTTACGCGCCACCGTGGGCGAGGTCAGCGATGCTCTGGAACAAGTCTACGGTCGCCACCGCGCTGATCCGCAAAAAGTACAAGGCGTTTACGCTGCTGCCTATGGTCAAAACGCCGACGGCACAGCATCTAATGAGGGCGATACGATGGACTACTGGAACCAGCTCAAAGCCGACATCGCCGAGTTCGGCGTGAAACAAGGCCGCCGCCCCCGCGTGATGATCTCAAAATTAGGCCAGGACGGCCATGATCGCGGTGCCAAAGTGGTAGCCACCGCCTTCGCCGACCTCGGTTTTGACGTCGACATGGGCCCGCTGTTCCAAACCCCCGAAGAATGCGCCCGGCAGGCGATTGAAAACGACGTGCATGCGGTTGGCGTGTCCACCCTCGCAGCCGGTCACAAAACCTTGGTCCCCGCCATCATCGCCGAACTGCGCAAGCAGGGTGCAGATGACATCATCGTCTTCGTCGGTGGCGTGATTCCACGGCAGGATTACGACATGTTGTATGCGGCGGGTGTCAAAGGCATTTATGGTCCAGGTACGCCGATTCCAGTCAGTGCGCGGGATGTGTTGTTGCAGATTACGGAGGCTTTGGGATGATGCGTGATAGTTTGACAATTGTATTCCTGTATGTTGAAATACTGTAATACAAAATACAAATTGGAGTAAATATGTCTGCTTTATCAATTAGATTAACACCAGAAATGGAGAAAAGACTGGAGTTAGAAGTAAGCCGTCTCAATGTCACCAAATCACGCTTCGTGCAAGATTTATTGGTTGAAGCCCTCAAACCAAAAGACGCTGTTGCTTTGCTGGATGAACTGCGGGATGCGTATGGCTTGAATACGTTGGCGAAAACAGCACCTACAACCAACCAAGCAAGTCGCGTAAAAGAGCTGACCAGTAAAGCAATTTTGCAAAAATATAGTCATGTCGGGGAAGTTGGTTTGCACCACATTGCGGCTGAGCCGACACCGGATTTTCAGAACGACAAATCTATATGAAGTACGTTTTGTTGGATGCTAGTGTGATGGTTGCACTTTTTAATGTCAATGAGGTGCACCACAACCTCTACCGAGAGAAAATTCGCACATCACAAAGCGAAGGCACACACATGGTCAGCACATGGCCGTGCGTGACAGAGGCTAGCTATCATTTGTCTCCAACGGGGCATATTGTGATGCTCAAATGGTTAGCCACTTCTGTGATGATTGATGAGATGACAGTCGCCGATTTACCGCAAATGGTCGATTACATGGAACGCTACACAGAACCACGCAAAATTTTGATGGATTTTGCGGATGCTTCGTTGGTTTTGTTGGCAACCAAACTTGATTGCAACAAAATTTTGACCGAAGATCGCAGAGATTTTCTGCGTTATCGACTGCCTGATGGGCGTGGGTTTGAGGTGGTTTGAAATGAAAATATGCGCCGTCCAGCTACGCCTTTTCGCTGGCGATATATCCACTAATTTGTTAAAACACATTCGATGCGTTGAAATGGCAGCGGCGAACGGGGCTGATCTGATCTACTTTTCTGAGCTTTCGCTCACATCATACGAACCGAGTTTGGCAAAAACGTTGGCAATGACTTCTGTTGATACAAGGCTCGCTATGTTTCAGCAGTTAAGTGATGCTCACAATCTTACGATTGGAGTAGGGCTGCCGCTGAAGCGGGATGATGATGTGCAAATTGGCATGTTGTGGTACGCACCCAAGGTCTCACGTCGCGTATACGCCAAGCAGCATTTGCATTCAAGCGAACGCGCCTATTTTGTTAGTGGAATCAATCAATTGGTGATAACAACCAACGACCACAGCATCGCACCAGCGATTTGCTATGAATCGCTTCAGTCCAGCCACGCCGATAATGCAGCAAAATTAGGCGCTGATATTTACCTTGCTAGCGTCGCCAAATCTGCAAATGTCTTGGACAAAGCCATGCCGCATTACCCATTGGTAGCGCCTCAGCACAACATGTTTGTCATGATGGCAAATAGCGTTGGTGTATGCGACAACTGGAAAAGTGTAGGACAGTCTGCCGCATGGGGACGCGATGGCGCGTTGCTTGCGCAAATGGACAGTGAATCTGAGGGATGGGTGATGCTTGACACCCTAACCTCCAAAGCCAGTATTCATCTTTTGGAGATGGAATGAATTTGCCGTCAGAACTTCTGCAAAGCGGTCAAACCCAGCGCCGCGCCATAGCCAAAGCCATCACCATGCTCGAATCGACCCGCGCTGACCACCGTGCGCAGGCGGACGAGTTGTTGACGGCGTTGCTGCCGCACGCTGGTAAATCATTGCGATTGGGCATCAGCGGCGTGCCTGGTGTGGGTAAATCGACGTTTATTGAAGCGCTGGGTTTGTATCTTATTGAACTCGGTCACCGCGTCGCGGTATTGACGATTGACCCGTCTTCCACCGTCTCTGGCGGTTCGATTTTGGGCGACAAAACGCGGATGGAGAAGCTGTCGGTCGATGAGCGTGCCTACATCCGCCCCAGCCCGAGCAGCGGCACATTGGGCGGCGTGGCCGAAAAAACCCGTGAAGCCATGCTGGTGTGCGAGGCGGCGGGTTATGACATCGTGATCGTAGAAACCGTGGGCGTGGGCCAATCCGAGACGGCGGTGGCGGGCATGACCGACATGTTTGTGCTGATGCAGCTGCCCAATGCGGGTGACGATCTGCAGGCGATCAAAAAAGGCGTGATGGAGCTGGCGGATTTGGTGCTCATCAACAAAAGCGACATCGACCCGCTGGCTAGCGAACGGGCACGGCTGCAAATCACCGCTGCGATGCAGTTGCTGGGCATGTTTGGCGGCTATTCGGAACTGAATTGGCACCCCAAAGCGCTGCCCTTGAGCGCATTGAATGGTCAAGGTGTGGATGCTTTTTGGGTTGCAGTGAACGAATTTCAAACTTTGCAAAACGCCAACGGTAAGTTAGCCGAGCGGCGTAAAGCGCAGTCTCTGGCCTGGATGTGGGAGCGGATTGACGCGGGTTTGAAGTTGCAATTCAAGCAAAACCCGCAGGTTCAAGCGCTGTTACCGCAATTGCTCAAAGATGTGTCCGAAGGGCGGGTGGCGGCCTCTACCGCGGCTAGAAACCTCTTAAATGTCGAATTGAAGGCCGAAAATATTAGTCAAATTGGCAACTAGCCGGCGTATTTATTGACTACAGTGCTATTAAATTCATAGTAAAAATGATGTAAATAAATTTCAAAAATTAACTTCAAAAATTAACCCATCCAAAGAAAATCATGCAAGAAATACTCAAACAACTCGAATCTAAACGTGAACTCGCTAGACTTGGAGGTGGTGAAAAGCGCATCGCCACACAGCACAAAAAAGGCAAACTGACGGCGCGTGAGCGTTTGGAAGTACTGCTGGACGAAGGCACGTTTGAAGAGTGGGACATGTTTGTCGAGCACCGTTGTGTAGACTTTGGCATGGAAGAGACCAAAATTCCGGGCGACGGCGTGGTCACCGGCTACGGCATGATCAACGGGCGACTCGTCTTTGTGTTCAGCCAGGATTTCACCGTGTTTGGCGGTGCGTTGTCGGAAGCGCATGCCGAAAAAATCTGCAAGGTGATGGACCAGGCCATGAAGGTCGGCGCACCGGTCATCGGCCTGAACGACTCGGGCGGTGCGCGGATTCAGGAAGGCGTGGCGTCATTGGGCGGCTACGCGGATGTTTTCCAGCGCAACGTCATGGCCAGCGGCGTGATTCCGCAGATCAGCATGATCATGGGGCCCTGCGCGGGCGGCGCGGTTTACAGCCCGGCCATGACCGACTTTATTTTCATGGTCAAAGACTCGTCTTATATGTTCGTCACCGGCCCAGAAGTGGTCAAAACCGTGACGCATGAAGAAGTGACCGCCGAAGAACTGGGCGGTGCCATCAGCCACACCACCAAGAGCGGCGTGGCCGATTTGGCGTTTGACAACGACGTGGAAGCACTCTTGATGCTGCGCCGCCTCTACAACTACCTGCCGCTGTCGAACCGCGAAAAAGCGCCCGTGCGCAAGAGCGGCGACCCAGCCGAGCGCATGGACTTGAGTTTGGACACCCTGGTGCCCGACAACGCCAACAAAGCCTACGACATGAAAGAACTGATCGTCAAAACAGTGGACGATGGCGACTTTTTTGAAATTCAGCCGGAATACGCCAAAAACATCATCATCGGCTTTGCGCGGATGGACGGCCAGACCATCGGCATCGTGGCGAACCAGCCGCTGGTGCTGGCCGGTTGTCTGGACATCAAATCGTCCATCAAAGCGGCGCGTTTTGTGCGCTTTTGCGATTGCTTCAACATCCCTGTCGTCACCTTTGTCGATGTACCCGGCTTCATGCCCGGCACCAGTCAGGAGTTTGGCGGCATCATCAAACACGGTGCGAAACTGCTCTACGCCTACGCCGAATGCACGGTGCCAAAAATCACCATCATCACCCGCAAAGCCTACGGCGGCGCGTATGACGTGATGTCGTCCAAGCACCTGCGCGGCGACGTGAACTTTGCCTGGCCGAATGCCGAAATCGCCGTCATGGGTGCCAAAGGTGCGGTGGAGATCATCTTCCGCGAAGACAAAGGGGACCCAGCAAAGCTGGCCGCCAAAGAAGCCGAGTACAAAGCCCGCTTCGCCAACCCCTTCGTCGCCGGCGCGCGCGGCTTCATTGACGATGTGATCCTGCCCCACGAAACCCGCAAACGCATTTGCCGCAGTTTGGTGATGTTGAAAGATAAAAAGCTGGAAAATCCATGGCGCAAGCACGGGAATATTCCACTCTGACCCCCAAACCGTTCGCCCTGAGCTTGTCGAAGGGTATCTCACTGAACGGATGAGCTTCGACAGGCTCAGCCCGAACGGAAAATAGAAAGAAATCGGAAGAAAGAAAGAAATATAAGCATGTTTACCAAAATCCTCATCGCCAACCGTGGCGAAATCGCCTGCCGTGTGATCCAGACTGCCCGCAAAATGGGTATCAAAACCGTGGCTGTTTACTCGGACGCCGACAAAGACGCGCGCCATGTGTCGTTGGCCGACGAAGCGGTCAATATCGGCCCCGCGCCTAGTCGTGACAGCTACCTGGTCGCCGACAAAATCATCGCCGCCTGCAGAGCAACGGGCGCGCAAGCAGTCCATCCAGGCTACGGCTTTTTGTCGGAAAACTCTGGTTTTGCCAAACGTGTGGAAGAAGAGGGCATTGTCTTCATCGGCCCCAAGCACCATTCGATTGCTGCCATGGGTGACAAGATTGAATCAAAAAAGCTAGCAGGTAAGGCAGGTGTTAATTGCATCCCTGGCGTCAATGATGCGATTGAAACACCTGAAAAAGCGGTCGAAATTGCCCAAAGCATTGGCTACCCTGTGATGATCAAAGCCTCAGCTGGCGGCGGCGGTAAGGGTTTGCGGGTGGCGTTTAACGACAAAGAGGCCTTTGAAGGCTTCACCAGCTGCCGCAACGAAGCCCGCAACAGCTTTGGTGATGATCGCGTGTTCATCGAGAAGTTTGTCGAAGAGCCGCGCCATATCGAGATTCAGCTTGTCGGCGACAGCTTTGGCAACGTGATTTACCTGAACGAACGCGAATGCTCGATCCAGCGCCGGCATCAAAAAGTGATCGAAGAAGCGCCCAGCCCGTTCATCAGCGACGCGACCCGCAAAGCCATGGGCGAGCAGGCTGTGTTGCTGGCCAAGGCTGTCAACTACCAAAGCGCCGGTACGGTGGAGTTTGTGGTCGGCAAGGACCAGAGCTTTTACTTCCTGGAGATGAACACCCGCCTGCAGGTGGAGCATCCGGTCACCGAGTGCATCACCGGCTTGGATTTGGTGGAGTTGATGATTCGCGTCGCTGCGGGTGAAAAGCTGCCGCTCACGCAAGCCGAAGTCAAACGTGACGGCTGGGCGATTGAGTGCCGTATCAACGCCGAAGACCCGTTCCGCAACTTTTTGCCGTCCACTGGCCGTTTGGTGCGTTTTGCACCGCCCGCGCAGACCATGTTTGCAGCAGCACAAACTACCGTTCACCCTGAGCTTGTCGAAGGGTTGGTAGAGGCTTCGACAGGCTCAGCCCGAACGGATCTTTTTGGTATTCGCGTCGATACGGGCGTGCAAGACGGCGGCGAGATTCCGATGTTTTACGACTCGATGATCGCCAAACTGATCGTCCACGGTAAAGACCGCTTGGACGCGATTGCCAAGATGCGTGAAGCGCTCAAC
>JAYUJX010000234.1:0-1741 GCA_043764955.1 Polaromonas sp. | reverse complement strand
GCGCGGCTAAATCTTGCAAACGCGCTGCTAAAAATGCCTTGCGGTGCGCGCCCATACGCTCAAAATCCCACTGAGTTTGAGCGTCATGTTTCGGGTCATGCACATAGACAGGCAAAACCTTGTTAGTTTGCTGACAAGCTTGGGCAAAAGCCGGGTTGTCAGTGACTCTGAGGTCGTTACGAAACCAGTAAATCACAGCTGCAACATTGACCGTCATGGTGTTTTGCCACCTTTGTAGCTCATGCGGCAGCGGTCAGAGCAATACTTCACCTCGTCCCACACCTTTTCCCACTTTTTGCGCCAGGTGAACGGGCGCTGGCAGTGGATGCAGACTTTGCTGGCCAGGTTGGCTTTTTTGATCATTTTCATAGGATGGTAAATTTTAAAAATCTAGGGCGATTTGTGGGTTTTCGGACTTAACCGCTGCTTTGCTGCGAGACGCGCTTTTAGATGCTGGCTTAGAGGTTCTTAAATTAGCTCTTGATGCGTGCTTTTCAACAATTGCCGCCTTACCTGCCCTCACCTCGGGCTGGGCACGCAGCCCGAAGAGCTTGGCTTTAGCCTCGCGGGTGGCGGTTTGCAGGTCAACCAAGGGCGCTGGGATGTCAAATTCAGCACCTACCCCGATGGTTAAGCCCAAATGCTCTCGCATTACTGGCGGCATCAGCCACGGCTCAAACAACCATGCGTCTGGCACGCGGCGCATATAGGGCAGCCAGCGCCGTACGAAATGGCCATGCGGGTCGTGGTCTTGCGCTTGTTTGATCGGGTTGTACACGCGCGGGGTATTGATACCGGTCGTGCCGGATTGCATTTGCATCTGGCTCCAGTGGATGCCGGGCTCGTAGTCCAAAAACTGCCGCGCCAACCACTGCCCCACGGGTCGCCAATGCAACCACAGCGGGTAAGCGGCAACGGACACCAGCATGGCACGCATGCGAAAGTTGAGCCAGCCGGTCTCACGCAGCATCACCACGCAGGCGTCAACCAGCGGCCAGCCCGTGCGGGCAGTGGTCAAAGCCTCAAAATGTGCGGAGTTCCAGTCGTTTTCACGCAAACCGTCGTAGCTGCGGTGCACGTTTTGGTATTCCAACTCAGGCTCTGACTCTAGCTTTTGGATGAAATGACAATGCCAATATAAACGGCTGACAAACGCCACCAAGCCCTTTTTTTGCCAATCACCGGGTGGAAGCTCTGCAACGGCGTAGTAAGTCGATTGCACCACTTCGCGCAAACTGACGCAGCCAAACGCCAGATACGGCGACAAACGCGAACAGGCCGTCGGTGCAGACAGTGGTGACGAAATGCCACCCCTGTATTGCGCGCTTCGATCATCCAAAAAATCTTGCAAGATTTCTAAACCCAGCGTTCTGCCGCCGATTTGGCGCTGCTTAGGTGCATCTAAAGCCAAACCGAGTTTGGCGGGGCTTGGTAACTTAACAGTTTCTGAAGTTTGCCACGGCAGCGGCACGAATTGCAGGTGCTCTATGGCAGGAAAAGGCAGCAAAGGCGAGCGCACATGCTTGTCCCAATGGCCTTTCCAGTCATCACGGTTTTTGAGTTTGCGCACCACGCCGAACTGCCTGAACTCGTGAAATTCGACGTTGTTTGACCTGCACCACATACCTACGGCCAAGTCACGTTTGTAGGTGATGTCGTTGCCCGTTTCTTCGTGGGCATGAATAGCATCAAACGGATTTGCTATCATTAATCTAGCTAATAAGGCAACAAATTCGCCGGC
>JAYUJX010000233.1:0-1742 GCA_043764955.1 Polaromonas sp. | reverse complement strand
TCTGCTTTTGCCATATCGATGTCCAGACGTTCCATCGCGTCTAGGGGGTGAATGGCAGATGCCATTTCGTATAACTTGGTAGCCTCAGCAAGACGTTTTTCACCTTCGAGCATGACCCAGCCATTGGCTTGCTCAATCATGGCAATGGCGGAGTTGGTATTGATTCTGAGCGCTTCTTGAAAAAAATTGAAGCTGGCATCTTTTTTCACGCCATACGTCATGCTTGCTATGAGGGAGCCAACTTTATCAATCACTTCTGCATGAAAAGTGCCTAGTGCAATATGCGCGTCGGCATGTTTGGGCTGCAGGCGGATAGTTTTTTCCAAAGCATCCTTGACTTTACCTCCCAGGCCTTGCGCCAAAGCCTTGGCAACACTGATGCCTTGGCTGTAGCGGCCCAAAGCATAGGCATGCCAATAGTAGGCATTTGGCAACGATTCAGCGCTGAGCGCCGCGTCGTGCGCCTGCTTCTCCGCGCGCAACGCAACGTCCATAAAAAGCGCCAGTTTGGCCGTTTCATTCGCTTCTAGGTAGTTGGCATAAATGCACGTGGCCTTGTTGGCAACCGTTAAACCAGAGATCACGCCAGTGTTGGCCAAATCAAGCCCAAGCTCTGCGGCTTTTTGAAATTCACCCGAATGAAATAAAGCCCACGCTTCCAGTAGTTCCGCATTCGTCGGCAAGGGCTCGGCATCGCCGGCGTGTAGCTTTTCCCAGTGTTTTTTCACACTGGCGGCATCGTAGGTATATTCACCCAAATGCGGAAATGGTGTCCATTTAGTCATAGGTATATTTCGCTAAATGAAGTTGGTTTTAAAGCTTGGTTTGAAGGTTGACAGGTTCATGCTGAGATGAAGCATACGTGCCCACAATCGTCAACAAATGACTGCGTTGTTGTGGCTCTAGGTAGGGAACGAGCAGGTTGAGCACATGGTGCGCACCTCGCAGTAAAGCTACTTGTGCATGCTCAGGTTCTAGCGCATGGCGTGGGTCGCGCACATACTCAAAACTCAGCCAATACGTTAGCACCACCACCATGCTGGTAGCGGTAGGTTCAACTTCGCGCGAGTCAATCGTTACCGCACCGCTGCGGCTCATGCTGTCCAGCAAGGCTTTGACCGAATGTGTTTTGTTTTTTAGGATGGATTGAAAGTGCGTTTCTAGCCTGCGGTTTTTGCTCAGCAAATCGTTCAAGTCGCGGTACAAAAAGCGGTATTGCCAGATTAATTCAAACAAACTGTGCATGAAAAACCAAGCGTCTTCAACGTTGCGCACACCATCGCTGGCGTTCAGTAACTCATTCAAAGATCGTTCAAAACGGTCAAACAGCGCGTTGATCAACTCGTCTTTGGCAGGGTAGTGGTAGTACAAATTGCCCGGACTGATGCGTAATTCAGCCGAAATCAGCGTGGTTGACACATTGGGTTCGCCAAAACGGTTAAAGAGATCCAGTGTGACCTCTAAAATACGTTCAGCCGTGCGTCGCGGTGCTTTTTTGACCATACCTGCCAGTCCCCATGAAGTTAATGCAAATTATGCATCAATGCCCGTACTCTACCTTAAGATCATTTTTATGATGATTTTGCGATGATTTATTGGTATTCCGTCGTCGTTCAAACGCCCGCGCACAGCCCGCTGGCGGGCTTGCTGACGTATCAAAGCGGCCAATTGCTCCCCGTCGGCTCGTTTGTACGTGTGCCCTTGGGTTCGCGCGAATTGCTGGGCGTCATTTGGCAAAAGCT
>JAYUJX010000232.1:0-6259 GCA_043764955.1 Polaromonas sp. | reverse complement strand
GCCCAAACACCAGCAAAATCCCCGCATAACTCAGCGCCATCGCCCCGATTTGCCGTGAAGTCATGCGTTTTTTGTACAACAACCAGCCCAAAATCATCACCAACGTCGGGTTGAGGTACAAAATCAGCCGCTCCAAAGCCGCGCTGATGTATGCTAAACCCGCAAAATCCAGATAACTCGCCAAGTAATAGCCCGTGAACCCCAGCCCCAAAATGCCCAGCCAGTCGTTACACGTCAACGCTTCCTTCCCTCGACTAGACCACCATGCCATGACTGCAAAAATAGGCAGCGCAAACAGCATGCGGTACATGATCAGGGTGACCGCATCGACCCCATAACGGTAAGCCAGTTTGACAATGATGGCTTTGCCGCTGAAGGCGATGGAGCCGACGATGGCGAGTAAAAGACCCGTTGCGAAGCGCTGCTGCGCTGATTTTTTAAACTGTTCAGTCATCTCACTTAACACATTTAACTTTTACACTTTATCACCACAATTTATTACTATAATTTTAATAGCTGCCTAGGCAATAAATACGCCGGCTAGATGCTTATTTGAGTACTATTTTGCCTATTTTTTTAAGCAAATAAGCAGCAATAACATCTTGCAGCAGTTTTGTACCCAGTATGCCTGCATCGTGCGTGGCTTTGGGTACTTCTAGGTAGCGCGCTTTCACGCCACGTGCTTTCAGGGTGGCGATATAGCCTGAGACTTGCTCGGGCGTGGTGTTGACATCTGCATCGCCCGTGATGGCCGTGACTTGGGCAGTTTTGAATACGCTGTCCGCCACTTCGTGCGGTGAAATGCTCCTACGCGTTTGATTTTTCCAGCCTTGGCGGCGAATATTCAGATCGCAGGGGCAAGCGATGAGCACGGCGTTGTCGATTAACTCGGGGTGTCTGCCCAAAATCACACCCGCTGTGGCTGCCCCGCCCGAATACCCCACCACAACCAAGCGCCGCGCGTTGTATTTGGTTTTCAAAGCTTGCAGGGCGTTGGCCACGGCGTCCACATTGTGGGCGGTGTAGCTGTCGCCACCACCCATTTTGTTGCCTGTCGAGGCGTTTTTCTTGGAATCTGCGTAGCCCGGGCGAATCATGCCGACGAATACGGTGTCTTGGCTCGCAAACGGTTTGAAATATTTGAAATGCCGGTCAAACAAGCCGCCACGGCTGCTGTCGCCGTGCAAATAGACCAGTAAATTGCGGGGTTTTTGGGTGCTTTTCTGACTATCCTTTTGAAGATTCGATGGCTTTGTCGTCTGAATCACCAAGCATTCAAGCTGCCCGTCGACGCGATTTACGCCATCCGCTTGTGGACAGCCCTGCGCCAAAGGGGCGCTAGTGCCAAAAAACAGTCCTAACCATACTACAAAAGCCGATATCCGCACGCTCAATACCCTGCGGCTTGCCCATCACGCCGAGGGTCGCTGGCGGCCATGTAGCCTTCTACCGCAGGGTCGCCCATGCGCCAGATGAACTGACCTGCACCAAAGTCTTGGTACGAATCTTGAATCACGCTGACTTGGTGACCTCTGTCCAGAAGGCCCTGCACAGTGTCTGGGTGCATATGCGCTTCGACGTTGATGTCCAACCCAGCGTTATAGCGCCAGCGCGGCGCGTCGCAAGCGGCTTGCGGGTTTTGGCCAAAATCTAACATGCGCACCAGCGTTTGCATATGGCCTTGGGGTTGCATGTTCGCGCCCATCACGCCAAAGCTCATCACCGGCTGGCCGTCTTTCGTCAAAAACGCAGGGATGATGGTGTGAAATGGGCGCTTACCCGGTGCGATTTGGTTGGGACCGGGCTCTAAGCTGAAACCATGCCCCCGGTTTTGCAGGCTGATGCCAAAGCTTGGTTCCACGCAGCCTGAGCCAAAGCCCATGTAGTTGCTTTGGATCATACTGACCATCATGCCGGACTCGTCCGCCGCCGTTAGGTAAATCGTACCGCCTTTGACGGGGTTGCCGGCTTTGAAGTCTTGCGCTTTGTTGGGATCGATCAGCTTGGCGCGCGCTGTTAAATACGCATCTTCCAACATTTGCTCTACCGTGACTTCCATCGCGCTGGGTTCGGCGACAAAGCGGTAGACATCTGCAAAGGCGAGCTTCATGGCTTCGATTTGCAGGTGCTGGGTGGCTGCGGCGTCTACGTCCATTCTGGACAAATCAAACTTGGCCAAAATACCCAACGCAATCAAAGCGGCGATGCCTTGGCCGTTCGGCGGGATTTCGTGCAGGGTGTAGCCACGGTAATCTTGGGCAATGGGTTTGACCCACTCGGGCTGATAAGCTGCCAAATCTTGCGCTGTGATTGCGCCACCCTGCGCTGCGAAGAACTTCACCAAAGCTTCGGCAATCTCGCCCTCGTAAAACGCCTTGCCTTTGGTTTGCCCAATCAAACGCAAGGCTTTGGCGGCGGCCTTGAATTGAAACAACTCGCCCACTTCTGGCGCTCGGCCTTTGGGTAAAAAATTGGCGGCAAAACCGGGCTGATCGCGCAACTCTTCCACGGGCGCAGCCCATTTACCTTGCACCACAAAAGGTACGAGGTAACCGCGTTCTGCGATGTCAGCAGCGGGTTGCATCAAGTCTGCAAAAGGCAGTTTGCCAAAGCGCTCGCTCATAGCCGCCCAGCTGGCCACCGCGCCTGGAATGGTGACTGAATCCATGCCACGCTTAGGGGGATTGATAGTGTCGGTGCCGTATTTTTGCTTGAAGTATTCTGGCGTCCAAGCTTGTGGCGCACGGCCTGAAGCATTGAGCCCATGCAGCTCTTTGCCATCCCAAATAATGCAAAATGAATCGCTACCCAAACCGTTGCTGACGGGTTCGACAATCGTCATCACCGCAGCCGTGGCGATAGCTGCATCAACGGCGTTGCCACCGTTTTGCAGCATGCGCAGGCCAGCTTGCGAGGCTAGCGGGTGCGAGGTGGAGACGATATTGCGCGCGTAAACCGGTAAGCGGTTTGAAGCGTAGGGGTTGGTGGATGTGTGTTTGTGGTTCATTAGATTTAATAGCTTTGACCAGTTTAACGATGCCCTGCGATTTTTTGATGCAATCTACGCAGCGACCACCAAACCCCAAAAGCGACGAAAGGAATGGCGATGGCTGCGGTGACTTCACCACTCAGCGGCCAACCCAGTTTTTGCGCGCTCTTGGCCATGTAGCTGATCAAACCGACGGTGTAATAGGTGATGGCGGCGACGGACAAACCTTCTACCGTTGATTGCAATTTGAGCTGCAAGTCTTGCCTGTCGTTCATCGTGGCTAGCAACGCTTGGCTGCTTTGCTGCTGTTCAATTTCCACCCGTGTGCGCAGCAAGTTGCTGATGCGTGAGACGCGTTGCGACAGCGCATCTTGCCTGCGCGTTGCCCACTCGCAGGTGCTGCGAGCGGGGGTGAGACGGCGGTCCATAAACTCACGGATGGTTTGCAGGCCAGCTAACCGTGATTCGTTGATGTCCTCAATCCGATCGTCCACCAGCGCAAAGTAAGCCGAGCTGGCGGAAAACCGCGAATGTGTCGCCGCATATTGACTTTCCACCTGACCCGCTAGTTTGGTCAAGCGATCCAGCAACAAAGGCTCGTCATTCCGGCTCGCACTGCGAATGGCTTCAGCCAGCTCGGCCAACTCACGCTCAGCATAGGCCAAGGCGTTGCCCGCATCCCGCGCTGCAGGCAAACCCAGCAAGGCGGCCATGCGGTAGGTTTCAATTTCAAGCAAGCGTTGTACCAATCGCCCCAAGCGGCGCGGCGTCAGGCTACCAGTCAGCAACACCATGCGCGAAAAACCATCGGCATGCAGAGCAAAATCGGTATAAACCTCGCCAAAACCGTCCGCTACGGTTGAAGCGACCAAGGTGTCTTCATTCAACACATACTTGATGAGGGCGCTCGTACCAAAACCGTGGGTTGGTAATGACCAAACATGCATGCTGGTCAAGGCTTCTCCGGGGAGTTTTTCCAACCAATCCTGCGGCACAACGTCGATAGCGGTTTGTAGCTCGCGCTCGTTCAAGGTATCGCCTTCCAACGACCGTGAAAAGGTATAGGTTACAAATTCTGTATGCAGCTCCCAACGCAGCCTAAAACCGCCCAAATCAACGCGAATATGGGTAGAAGTAAGGTCTGGGGGTGGCAAATGGTGGTCGCGCAGCAAGGTCGCCACATGTTCACGGCTGGCTTGGCGTTGCGCAGCATCACACACCATCACCACATGCGATATTGCTACTGGTGCGGTCATCGCCTCAGGCGGGCGGGCATGGATTTCATTGTGCAGGGCAACGCGGGAAGGATGCTGTGGGATACGAAGGTGTGTGCGCATAAAAGTGAGTCTAAGCAAGTATTGTGTCGTAGTAAACAAAAATGGCACCCAAGGGTGCCATTTTTTAATCATATAAAAGCTAATCGAACGATTAAACGACTTGTTTATTCTTCGACAAATGCTTCTTCGCGTTTCTTACTGACCGAAGGTAAAAGCACCACAATCAACAGCAGTGCAGCGACAGCCAACAAGCTGGCAGACAAACCACGCGTCACAAACACGCTCCAGTCACCGCGTGACAAGAGCAAGGCGCGGCGCAAGTTTTCTTCCATCATCGGCCCAAGAATAAAGCCGAGCAACAAAGGCGCAGGCTCCATACCCAATTTTATGAACAAATAACCAATCACCCCGAATATGGCCACCATCCAAATGTCAAACGTGTTGTTATTGGTAGAGTAAACGCCAATCGCACAGAAAAGCACAATGGCAGGGAACAACCAACGGTATGGCACGCTGAGCAATTTGATCCAAATACCGATCAAAGGCAGGTTCAAGATAATCAACATCGCATTGCCAATCCACATGGATGCGATCAAACCCCAAAAAAGCTCTGGGTTGCTAGTCATCACCTGTGGGCCGGGCTGAATGTTGTGAATCGTCATCGCGCCAACCATCAAAGCCATCACCGCGTTTGGCGGGATACCCAAGGTCAACAATGGAATGAAAGAGGTTTGTGATGCTGCATTGTTGGCCGCCTCAGGTGCTGCCACACCGCGAATATTACCTTTACCGAAGGGCACTTCGCCAGGCTGGAGCTTGGTTTTCTTCTCAATTGTGTAAGCCGCAAAAGCTGCCATTACCGCGCCGCCACCCGGCAAAATACCTAAAACAGCGCCTAATGCTGTGCCACGCAAGACGGCAGGCGTCATCAAGCGGAAATCTTCTTTCGTTGGCATCAAGCCTTTGACGTCAGCTGTAAACACTTCGCGTTCGCTTTCGTGTTTGCCAAGGTTGCTGATAATTTCGCCGTAACCGAACACACCCATCGCAATCACGATGAAGCCAATGCCGTCTGTCAGCTCAGGGATATCAAAGCTATAACGTGCGACGCCAGAGTTGACGTCGGTACCAATCAAACCCAGCAACAGTCCCAGCAAAATCATGCCAACCGCTTTTAGCAATGAGCCAGATGCCAGAACAACTGCGCCAACCAAACCCAAAATCATCAACGAGAAGTATTCAGCAGGGCCAAACTTGAAGGCAACTTCAGTCAAAGGCACCGCAAACGCGGCCAACACCAAGGTACCGACGCAACCCGCAAAAAACGAACCCAAACCAGCAGCAGCCAGCGCCGGCCCCGCTCGGCCATTTCTGGCCATTTGGTGGCCGTCAATCACCGTGACAACGGACGACGCCTCTCCCGGCAAATTCACCAAGACAGCCGTTGTAGAGCCGCCATATTGCGCGCCGTAATAAATACCGGCCAACATGATCAAGGCAGAAACAGGTGGCAAAGCGTAAGTCGCTGGCAACAGCATGGCAATGGTTGCCAAGGGGCCAATGCCTGGCAAAACGCCAATCAAGGTGCCCAGCAAGCAGCCGACGAAGGCATACATCAAGTTAATTGGCGTGAACGCGACGCCAAAACCGAGCGCTAAGTTATTAAATAATTCCATTTTTATGTCCTGTCTTTTTATTTAATAACTATTAAGCGGTCAAAAAAGTTGGCCACACTGGGAACTGAAGCTTCAACAGCAAGATAAAAGCGGCGTAGCTCATGACACTCAAAATCACAGCCAAGATAGCGACTTCTTTGAACTTGAACTCTTCACCCGCGTTGCTAGCGATGAAGGTAAGCGCAAAAATACCAAAAATCAAACCCATAGCTGGCAGTTTGATGCTGGGCAGTCCACCAATAGACAGGCCAAAAACCAAGTTGGCAGCAATGATAAAAAACAAGGGCTTCCAGGCAAATGAACCAATTTTGTCCCCT
>JAYUJX010000231.1:0-6270 GCA_043764955.1 Polaromonas sp. | reverse complement strand
TCACGGCTTCGGCGCAGACAGCTTGGAACAAAGCTGCTTTTGAAGCAAAAAACTTGGCGGATGTTGTCAAAGCTCTAGGCGGCGCAGCAGCAGCCACTGAGAGCAAAGATGTGGTTTTGAGCGTGCCAGAAATTGCCGAAAATGGCGACGTCGTGCGCGTGGGCGTACAAAGCGCCGCGGCAGGGACAACGTGGCTGGGCTTGGTGATTGAAAAAAATCCTGCTGTTTTGGCCGCTGGTTTTGACGTGTTGGAAGGCAATGAGGCCAATATGTCCACCAATGTGAAGATGGGGCAATCTAGCAATGTGTACGCCTTGGCCAAAGTGGGTGACAAGTTTATTTACGCGGTGAAAGAAGTCATAGTCACACTCGGTGGCTGTGGCGGTTAAATCTACGCAAGTAATTTTCAAGACATCAGAAATTTAGGAGTTCAACATGAGTGATCCGATGCGCATACGCGCTCAAGCTGCTGCAGACAAAGTCACCGTGCGTGTACTGGTCAGACATGAGATGGAAACAGGCCAGCGTAAAACGGCCGACGGTAAAACTGTACCTGCGATGTTTATTCAAACCATCAGCGCGACACACAATGGTAAAACGGTGATGAATGCACAGTGGGGCACGGCAGTGTCTAAGAATCCGTTTATTCAGTTTGTCTTTGCCGGCGGAAAAGCGGGAGACAAAGTTGCGGTGACTTGGGTTGATAACACCGGCGATAAACGTACCGACGAAGCGACCATTTCGTAAATTTACCCGAACACACCATGAACAAATTTGCCATGTCACTGCTGGCCTTGGGTTGTCCCGCCAGTTTGTCATCTTCACCGTTATTCGCTTTGCCCGTTATTCGTCCTCGAACAAGCCGCCAATGTTCAAAATCTCGTGAGCAATTTCAGGTTGTTGCTCTAAACTGCGTTTGATGGCCGCGGGAATGGCTTGACGGGTCTTCCTGCACAGGCCAATCTGCTCATGCACCAAGATGGTGATGCCTCGAAGGCTGCGGACTTCATTGCGGCTGGTGCGGATGCTCAGTCGGATGCCAAGCTGCTGCACCAAGCGTTCTTCTATGTGTTTTAGATCGTTGAGGCTGCCCAAGTTTTCCAAACGCTGCAACAGCTGTTTCTCATCCTCTCTTGTCAGTCGCAACACGCGCATGTCAGCATCAGGGTTCTGCAGCAGCGCATCGCGCCCGCAGTTGCAGGCACCGGGTGGGCATTCGGTGCGGATGGGGAAGGTGCGAGTTGTAGATGTACCGACCAATTTAGATGACCCTAAGCCCTAGTATGCAACTTAACAATATTACTAAAACTCACCAAGCTAGTTTTGAATTAAAAAAGCCCCAACGATTTCTCGTAAGGGCTTGATTTGATTCGATAATTTTGGCTCCTCGACCTGGGCTCGAACCAGGGACCTACGGATTAACAGTCCGGCGCTCTACCAACTGAGCTATCGAGGAATGAGCCTCAAATTATAGCGTGATTTTTAGGAATATTTTGTCAAATATCAAAGACTTAAAGCCGTTTGACTGGTTTTTTCCGCCAAACCAAGCGGTAGTACGCCGTTTGCAACGCGAGCATCGCCAAAAACGTGATCGGATAAGCCACCCAAATGCCGTTGATGCCATAGATGTTGCTCAAGGTCCAAGCCGTTGGAATTTCAATGCAAAGGATGCAAAACATGGTGATGGCTGTGGGCATGACCACTTCGCCGCTGGCGCGCATCAAGCCCGATAACACCATGGACATGCCCATGATGACGCTGCTCCACAGCATGATGTCCAGCAGCGACTTAGCCATGTCAACCACCTCAGGGTCGGTAATAAACAACCCAATGATGCTGCGTGAAAAGATCAAACCTATGACGACCAATGAACCCGTCAGCACTAAGTTAAGTGCAATGCCTGTTTTTGCGATTTTCCCCAGCATGTGGCTCCGCCCGGCGCCAATCGCCTGCGCTCCCAAAATTGAAGCTGCAATAGCAATAGATATTGCGGGAAATTGCACATAGTTAACAATTTGGTTGACTGCGCCATAAGCCGCTGTCGCTTGGGAACCATAACGATTTACTAAAAATAAAACCGCTATTTCAGCCAAAGAAATGGTAATCATGGACAACCCTGTGGGCAGACCAATTTTTAGAACTTTTGCAAGTATGACGCGGTCTATCCGCAAGTGCTTCAAAAACGCGGCATCGGGTGCGAGTGGGTGTTTCGCTTTTGGCTGTGTCGTTAAATACGTGGCAGATGAATGCGAACTTTTGCTTGGCGTAGCAGAACCACGCAAATACCAAAATGCCCAACCCATTGCTATTAAAAAAGAAGCGCCTGCAGCATACGCACCGCTGGTTACCCCCAATTTCGGCAAACCTAGCCAACCCCGAATCAGTGCTGGCGTCAGCAGCATGCTTAGAGAAGTGGAGATGAGCAAGATATACAACGGCGTCTTCGTGTCGCCTACGCCGCGCAGCATGGAAGTGATGAGCAAAAAGACGAATATGGCGGGTGCAGCAATCAACATCACCCGCGCATAAGCGGTAGAGCCTTGCAATATATCTGCTGGTGTGCCAAGCAAGCGCAGCATGGACTCTGTAAACGCGCCACCAAAAACGGCGACCATCGCACCTGCAAGCATACCCACCATCAAAGTCGTGCCCGCTATGGCTCTGACACGCTCATGCTCATTCGCCCCCCACGCCTGCCCAATCAACACGGCTGCACCTGAGCCCAAGCCGATCATGAACGAGATCAAAAAGAACAATACCGGAAAGAATGCCGAGACTGACGCCATCGCGCCGACCCCCAGCATTTGCCCTAAATAGATATTGTTAACCGTGCCAGACAGCGCCTGCAACATGTTGCTCATGATCATGGGCACCAAGAAGGCGAGGTAGCTTTTCCATAAAACGGGAGGCACTGGGGTTGTGGTTTGCACGGAAGAGTATTTTTGTGTGGGATTCATTCAAGGAAGAGCGTCTATCTTTTATTAAAACAGTGTTTACTACTGTACTGAGGCATTGACACTGTTTATTTGGTGTGAATGATCACGAAAATGCAGTAAATATTTAAAATGAAAGAAATAAGAGGTAAAAATGATTTTAGCCAGCGTATTTATTGCCTTATGTGCTATTATAAGTATAGCAAATTTAAGGGGGTTAAGTAAAAATTTAATGCTAAAGTATTAATCAATTGCTTTCGATAACCTCAGTGCAGAAATCGCTTCAGCGTCCATACCTAGTTCAAGTAAAACTGCATCCGTGTGTTCGCCTTTGGTTGGAGGGTTGAGCCGAACACCCAAGCGCTGACCTGCCATGGTGAATGGGAAGAGTGCGGTTTGGGTGGTTTTACCAGCGCGTTCTCCGTCTGGCAGCACAATGTCCACCAAGCCACCGCTGACAATCAAATGTTCGTCGTCATACAGCTCTTCTGGTCGTGTGATGCGGGCGAAAGGCAAGCCTTTGGACTCGAACATCGCTGAAATTTCTGCAATGGTATAGCAAGCTAAACGTGCGCGTAAATCAGGCATCATTGTTGGACGCATGCGAACGCGGTCGTTGTTTGTTGCTAATTGAGGATCACTTTTTAAGTCTGCAAAGCCAAAGGCATCGCAAAATATGAGCCATTGCGCATCAGACACGGTGGCTAGGAAGATTTGCTCTTTGTTTTTAACCGTGAAAACGTCGTACAAAGCCCAAGGTGAGATGCGATCTGGCATCGGGGCTGCAGGCTTGCCGGTGATTGCGTATTGCAGCATATGCTGACCGACCAGGAAAACATTGTTTTCAAACAGGGCAGATTGCACTTCTTGACCGCGGCCGGTGATGCCACGTTGGACCAGTGCCCCCAAGGTGCCAATCGCCCCAAACATGCCTCCCATGATGTCGTTAACGCTGCTGCCCGCACGCAGTGGGTCGCCTGGTCGCCCAGTCATGTAGGCTAAGCCACCCATCATCTGCACCACTTCGTCTAACGCCGTGCGGTGCTCGTAAGGGCCGGGCAGAAAGCCTTTGTGGGCGACGTAGATGAGTTTGGGGTTGGTTGCCGATAAACTTATATAGTCCAAACCGTATTTGGCCATCGTTCCGGGTTTGAAGTTTTCCAACACCACATCGGCAGAATTGGCCAGTTTTCTGGCAATGGCTGCACCTTCTGATTTTTGCAGGTCAATCGCAATACTCTTTTTATTGCGGTTAAACATTGGGAAAAACCCAGCGCCAGCGCCTAGCAAATGGCGGGTGCGATCACCTTCAATTGGTTCTACTTTGATAACCTCTGCGCCCATGTCGGCCAATACCATGCCGCAGGTGGGCCCCATCACCATGTGGGTGAATTCAACGACGCGTAATCCGGCTAAGGGTAAGTTGTGAGGTAAATTTTTTGGCAAATCATTCATTGCCTTAGTTTAGCGGAAGGGGCTATCTAGCTGCTCCGCCAAAGCGATTCTCAGCTTGCTTGCGAAACTCGGTGGGCGTGGTGCCTTTGAGCTCTAAAAACCGCCGGTTGAAGTTGGCAACGTTGTTAAACCCAACGTCATAACAAATGTTGGTGACGTAGTGGTCTGAACTCATCAGCAATTGGCAGGCGCGGTGAATGCGTACTTGGTTCACAAAGTCTGTGAAGGAGTGACCGGTACTGCGTTTGAAAAAACGCGAAAATCGAGTTTCACTCATACCCATGTCGTCTGCCATTTGCGCTGCAGTCAGAGGCAAGGCCATGTTTTCAGTAATGCGATTCACAACGATGTTGATTTGATCCAGCTCAGCCGCGTTGTCAACGCCTTGCATTTGTACGCTGGACAGCATGCGGTAGTCAGTGCAGCGTGCCAGATCTGTCATCAGCTCAAGAAAAGCAGCCAAGCGACGTGCACCTTTTGATGCTTTCACATGGTGCCAATGCGCTTGACCGCTCTCAGAAAGACCGAAAAATTCTATGCCGTGACGTGCACGCTCAAGCAAAGGCAGTAGTTCAGCAAATTCAGGAATCGTTTTGCTGGCTTGCTCGATGGGTGCGTGTTGAAACTGAATCACCAAATCGCGTTGTTCAACACCCTCTGGCGGAATGTCGAGTGAAATCCAGTTGTGCGGCAATTTGGGTCCGCATAAAACCACATGACCAGGTTCAAAAGGCCCAATCCAATCGCCAATAAATGCTTTGCCTGAGGTTGCGGTGATCATGTGCAACTCATATTCTTCATGGCAATGCCAGCGCGCCAGTGGGGTAGGGTAGCCATGGTCAAGGCAACGAATAAAACCAACTTCATTTGTAGGCTCGTAACCCAGGGCTGTGCTGCGGTTGTAGTCAGCCTCCAGCTCTGGTTGTCTTGCTTTGTTTCGTACAGACTTGGAGTTGCTCGACGCTCCTGAGTGGGCTATTGCGTTTGTCATTGCATCCTATGATTTAGCCACATCATAAGCCTTAGCTCATCACATTGCCACCATCAACGTTGAGTGTTTGGGCGGTAATGTACGAGGCTTCATCACTGGCCAAGAAAACCGCTGCGCCACAAATATCAGTGGGGTCACCCATGTAGCCCAAGGGCACAGCAAGGCCAACTTGTTTTTTCTTCTCACCTAAAGGCAAGTTTTCGTATTTGGCAAACAAGGCGTCCACATGTTTCCACATCGGCGTCGCAATCACGCCAGGGGCAATCCCGTTCACGCGAATGTGGTGCGGTGCCATCGCCAAAGCCGCGCTTTGCGTGTAGCTGATGATGGCGGCTTTGGTCGCGCAGTAGTGCGATACCAAGGCCTCACCTCGTCTGCCAGCTTGTGATGCCATGTTGACAACCGCACCACGCGTATTGTGAGCCACCATGTGCGCCAGCACTTTTTGCATGACAAAGAAGGCGCCCTTTACATTGACGGCAAACATCTTGTCGTACATGGCTTCGTCGCTCTCTAACAGGGGTGCCATGTCAAAAATAGCGGCATTGTTGTACAGCACATGGATGGGGCCAAACGCATCACTGGCTTCTTGCACCAGACGGTCAATATCAGCCGACTTGGTCACATTGGCTGCTATGTAGTTAATTTGGCCAGGGTATTGTGCTGCCAAGCCTTGAATCTCGTCAGAAGCTTCTGCTGGCAAATCAATCACACTGCAGCGCACACCTTCGCGTAGATATGCCGCTGTTACGGCTGCCCCAATGCCACCCCCAGCACCCGTTAAAACAGCGTGACGATTAAGTAAACGCTTACTCACTTGTTCATTCATGATCTGTGATCCTCAATAAATTGGTTAACTTGCTGATAAGCCTGCCGCATCGCCGCTGCCAA
>JAYUJX010000230.1:0-1760 GCA_043764955.1 Polaromonas sp. | reverse complement strand
TGGACATCGACCCCAAAGCGCCACTTTTCGGCGTGGTGAGTCGTTTAACGTCGCAAAAAGGGCTTGATCTCGTCTTGGCCGCCTTGCCAGCTTTGCTGACTGAAGGTGCTCAGTTGGCGGTGCAGGGCAGTGGCGATGCTGATTTAGAAGCCGCTTTTGTGGCAGCGACTGCAGCCCACCTTGGCCGAGTTGCGGTTCGCTTGGGTTATGACGAGGCATTTGCCCACCACATGATGGCCGGCTGTGACCTCATGCTCGTTCCCTCGCGCTTTGAGCCTTGCGGTTTGACGCAGCTTTATGCCTTGCGTTACGGTACTGTACCCTTGGTCAGAAGCGTGGGTGGTTTGGCTGATACTGTTGTTGATGCCACGGCCGATGCACTGCAGCAAGACACCGCGACTGGCTTTATGTTCGGCCCAGCCACGCCCGACGCATTGGCTGCTGCCATGGGACAAGCCATTAAAACCTATGAGAACCCCAAACTTTGGAAGCAAATCGTTCTGCGCGGTATGGCACAAAGCTTTTCGTGGGATGATGCGGCGAAAGACTATCTATCGCTCTATCAAGAAGCCTTGCAAAGTAAGCAAAGCAAATAAAGCTGTAAAGAGCGCCGCAAAAAACTAGATAATTCACGGAATACTAAAAGAATATTCAAAAATAAGGAAACACATCATGCAAGTCGCGTCCTCCATCTTCAAAGCCTACGACATTCGTGGCATCGTCCCCGCCACCGTCACCGAGCAAGTGGCAGAAGGCATTGGCAAGGCGTTTGGCACCATTGCCCGTTTGGAAGGCGAAACCTCCGTCAGCGTGGGTCGTGATGGTCGATTGAGTGGTCCGTCGCTGGCTGCTGCGTTGATTCGCGGTTTGACAGCTGCGGGTTTAGAGGTGGTTGATGTCGGCATGGTCACCACGCCGATGTTGTATTTCGCGGCAAACACGCTCACTACCAGCGGTATTCAAGTCACTGGCAGCCACAACCCCAAAGATTACAACGGCTTCAAAATGGTCATGCGCGGCCGCGCCATCCACGGTGAAGAGATTCAAGCCATCCGCCGCACGATGGAGGCTGAAAGCTGGTCGCTCATCCCAGGCGGCAGCGCCCGCCAAACCAGTGTGGATGCCGCGTATTCCGCACGTATCCAGTCCGGCATCAAGCTGTCACGCCCCATGAAAATTGTGGTCGACAGCGGCAACGGCATCGCTGGTGCATCCGCGCCAGACATTTTCCGCGCCTTGGGTTGCGAGGTGATTGAGCTTTTCAGCGAGGTGGACGGCAACTTCCCCAACCACCACCCAGACCCCAGCAAGCCAGAGAATCTGCGCGATTTGATGGCCGCGCTCAAAAACTCAGACGCTGAGCTGGGCTTGGCTTTTGACGGCGATGGCGACCGCCTGGGCATCGTCACCAAGCAGGGCAACAACATTTTCCCAGACCGCCAAATGATCTTGTTCGCCCGCGATGTGCTCTCCCGCGTACCCGGCGGCACGATTTTGTTTGACGTCAAATGCTCGCAACGCCTTGCCCCAGCCATCGTCGAGGCGGGAGGCGTGCCCATGATGTACAAAACCGGTCACTCCTTGATCAAAGCGCGTATGAAAGAGGTCGATTCCCCACTGGGTGGCGAAATGAGCGGCCACATCTTCTTCAAAGAGCGTTGGTACGGTTTTGACGACGGCACCTATGCCGGCTGCCGTTTGCTAGAAATCGTCAGCCGCTCGCCCGACGCCAACGCCGTTTTGGACGCCTTACCCACCAG
>JAYUJX010000229.1:0-6307 GCA_043764955.1 Polaromonas sp. | reverse complement strand
GGAGCGCGGCATTCCTGAGCATGAATTTGCCGCGCAGATTGAAGCCGCTTTGTCCCAACCCGGCACCATCGGCGTGGGCTACAACACCATTCGTTTTGACGACGAATTCACCCGCTTCATACTCTGGCGCAACCTGCGCGACCCCTACGCCCGTGAGTGGCAAAACAACTGCGGTCGCTGGGATTTGATGGACGTGGTGCGGACAGCTTGTGCGCTGCGCCCAGATGGCATCAACTGGCCGTTGAAGGATATTTCCGCCGAAGAATTAGCATCCATAGCAGCAAAAGAGACTAAATACACTGCAAATAACATAGCATCTCAGGCAATAAATACGCCGGCTATAAGTCAAAATGAGCCTCTAAACTCAGAAATTACCCCCATTCCACGTCAAAAACCCAGTTTCAAGCTGGAGGACCTCACCAAAGCCAACGGCCTCGCCCACGAAGCCGCGCACGATGCGTTGTCCGACGTTCGCGCCACCATCGACTTGGCACGGTTGATCAAAAAAACGAATCCCAAGTTGTTCGACTTCTGCCTCAGTCTGCATAAAAAAGACCGCGTCGCCGCTGAGTTGGGTTTACCGACGACACTGCAAAATGCACGACCTTTCTTGCACATATCAGGCATGTTCCCGTCTGAAAAGGGTTGCATCGCCCTCATGTTTCCGCTGGCCATGCACCCGACCAATAAAAACGAAATGATCGCTTGGGACTTGGCGCACGATCCGAGTGAACTCGCTCTGCTGAAGCCCGACGAAGTTCGCCTGCGCCTGTTCACCAAATCCAGCGAACTCCCCGTCGGCATGACCCGCCTGCCCATCAAAACCATCCACCTCAACAAATCGCCCATGGTCATCAGCAGCCTCAAGACTTTGACGCCTGAAATGGCGCAAAAGTGGGGCATAGACATCGCCGCGCAGATGCAAAATGCCGAAAAGGCCACGGAATTACCCGATATGAGCGCCTTGTGGCCAGTGATTTTTCAGCGTCCAGCTACAGAAAACGCAACAACTATCGATGTGGACGCTGACCTCTACGGCGGCTTCGTCAGCAACAACGACCGCCGCCGCTTGACCCAGCTCATCGCCCTGACACCCGACAAACTCGCAGAAGCCCGCACCGGCTTCGAAGACGAGCGCCTAGAAGAACTCGTCTTCCGCTACAAAGCCCGCAACTTCCCCGACATTTTGAACGACGACGAACAAGAGCGTTGGTACGAGCACTGCTCTGCTAGATTGCAGGAAGGTGAAGGTGGGGCGCGTTCGTTAGAGGCTTTCTACGCTCAGTTAAACGAGCTCTCCAAAACTGCCGATGCGAAGGGCAACGGGATTTTGGCAGCTTTGGCGGAATATGGGGATAGTTTGGCTTAGATGGCTGATTATGTGTAAACACGCCTCTAGCCGGCGTATTAATTGCTTAAGATGTTATGAAATAAGCAGCTGTTTGACGCTAAATTAAACTTGTTTTGTTCGGGAAAAAATGAATGCAAACAGTCTGCAAAAAACTCTCCGCAATCACGCACCTACATCTAACTAAGTCCAAAATCACTTCCGCGCCTTGCTGCGATTTTGTGCAACCTGCACGCATTCATTTGCTTAAGTTAGCTTGTCTTCTTCGCTTCTGCGCGGAGTTTGCCCTCAGCAACGATTTTTGCAATTTCTGCATTTAGAGATACTTGATCAGCGCGTCGTTTGGCATCTAATTCTTGATTCTGTTTCGCTTGTAACGGTGCGAATACACCGTTTACATAGTTGCCGGGATTTTCCTCAGGAAAATCTTCAAAGTAGTCGGACCATTCACCCATATATAGCTCCAGTTACGCAATGTTTTGCAAGTTGTTCAGTTTAAATCAATTGAGCATTTATTGCTTGAAAATCGACATGCCGAGACGAATGAATGTGGGCAGGATGCACAAAATCGCAGCAAGGCGCGGCGCTTACTTTGCGTTTTACAATTGACACGTTCGTGTGATTGCGGAGACTTTTTTGTAGCGTGTCCGCATTCGTTTGTTTAACCCAAAATCATGAAAATTTGGTGTATAAATACGCCTCTGGCCAGCGTATTCATTTCCTAAACCGCTATTTTAAATATAGCAATTCAGGCAATAAAATCACAAATCAAACGCCCGCTGCACAAACCAGTACAATGCCAAGAGCGCGATGAGGACGGAGCCCCATTTGAAGACGCCGACTTGGTAGAACTTGGTGGCGCGTAGCCAGAAGGCGATGGGCAGGAAGACGGCGACGATCGCCAGTTGACCTAGCTCTACGCCGACGTTGAAGCCGATCAGCGCGGTGACCAGCGCGTTTTGCGGCAAGCCCAAGTCTGCCAGCACGGAGGCGAAGCCGAAGCCGTGGATCAAACCGAAACCAAACGCCATGACCCAGCGCTTGGTATCCAAATTACCCCGAATATTGCTGATAGCCGCCACGATGATGGACGCGGCGATGACCGATTCGACCAAGCGCGACGGCAGGCTGATATAGCCCAGCGCCGCCAAACTCAGTGTGATGGAGTGAGCGAGGGTGAAGGCGGTGACGACTTTGAGCACTTCTTTGAACGCACCCCAGAAGAATTCCGCAGGCAGTAGGTGTTTCCGTTCGGGTTGAGCTTGCGGCATGGCAATCTGTGACCCTTCGACATGCTCAGGGCGAACGGTTTCGTTTTTGCTGAAAACAAGCACTGCAGGTAGCAGCAGCGACAGCAAGAACAAGATGTGGTCAAACCCGATCCAGATATGCCAAACGCCCTCAACCACGTACTGCTTGAAGCTTTGCCACTGACTTGGCAGCTGGAAAGGCAGGTTTTGCGTGGCGGATTCTGTGCCCAGAATGACGGATAAGGCTTCCCCAGTTTTTCCGTCTGTAGCAGTTGATCCGGGTGGCAACCACTGAACCAGTCCGCGATGCGACGGGTCCACGTCAAACAATAACGAATATTTGACTTGCAGCGCATCCGCCAAAGCCGCACCGCAAGCGGCGCTCAAGCTCAGCACGGCGTAGGTGCCGTCGCTGTGTTTGTCCAACTGCATGGGCGCGGTGGTCGTCATCGCACAGGGTTTGTCTTTGCTGGACAGCGCCAAGTTCGCTGTCGCATATTTGGTGATGTCGTCACCGCGAGCGCGCACTTCGCCCCAGGTCAACGCGCCATCGTTGTCGCGGTCCAGCTGCAGCACGTAGTCCAAGTCACGCAGGGCGATGTCCCAGCGAACCGTCACATCTGAGCCATCTTTGGGTACAGACATTGTCAAATAACTGTCGCTGGGTTTGTGGGCGAGGGCGTTTGTTGATGCAAAAAATGTCCCAAAAGTCACTAAAAATATTGTCAAAAATGATATCACCTTAGGCAATAAATACGCTGGCTGGCGTGCTTTTTTAACCGTAAATAGAGATTGTCCATGAGCGCCGTCATTCCCGCGAAGGCGGGAATCCATGGCGGCGTTTGTGGATTCCCGCCTTCGCGGGAATGACGCGATTTGTGCGAATGGACTACTTTGGATAAATGAAAGAGTCATCATTTCGAGCCTCCCAACTTCGCCAAACCAGCGGCAAGATCGGCCAAATGCGCGTCTTCGTATTTGTTTTGCTTTAGCCAAGTCAAAGCTGGTTCTGCCGCTACCGCATCTTTCGCAGCCAGTGCACAGCGCATCAGCACCTCAGCGTCTCGGGGTTCTTTTTGCAGTTTGTAGTTGTTGGCAGCCAAGGTGAGGGCTTTTTTTGGGTTACTCTCAATATCCAGTTCAAAGCGGGCAGCCTCTTGCTCATGCAGGCGGTCGCCGCGTTTGGCGGCCTCTACAAAGCGGTCGCGCAGGGCGCTTGCCCAATCAGCGGCTTTTTTATGATTTGTCGCTTTGCCAGCCAGCGCCAAGCGCAGCAGCAAAATGTCTGAGCGTTCCCAGTCCGCCAGCAGCGTGATCACCGCTTCAGGCTTCTTTTGCAGTAGCAAAAAGTCGGCGTAAGCGCCTAACAAAAACTGGTCCGTCACGCCCAGTTTCAAGGCGCGTTGGAAATAGGCGTCTGCCTCGTCGAAGCGTTTGAGGCGAATCGCCATCTCAGCCAAACGGGTCAATTCCCACAGCATCAACTCGGGCTCTGCGTTTGGTTCAGATTTGACGGCAATATTTAAGGCATCAAAAGCGCTTTGCAACCCAGCCGCACCCCCTGAATGTGCCAGTACATATTGGCTGCAGCCGGTGGCAAACAAGGGCGTCGTCAGTGGTTTCAAAGCTTCGCACTCAGCCTGCGCCTTGGGGTAATTGGCCTGCACCATGTGAATAGCCGAGCGCCAAGCCATGGGGTCTGGCGATTTGGGGTCGGCGAGGCTGGCTTTGCCCAAACTCGCCAACGCGCCGTCAAAGTTGTGGCTGTATTGCTGCAACATGCCTTTGATTTGCCAGTATGCAGCGTTAGATGCTGGCGCGGCTTTATCTAACGGAGTTAGGGCCGCAGACGCATACCCCACGTACCGCGGGTCACCCTGCGCCATAGACAAGTCAAAATACCGCCGCGCAATCTCCAACCGCAGCGCTACGTCATCCGGCTTGGCCTCCAGCTGTTTGCGCAATGACTGCAAGCGCCGCGCAGACGGGTCAGTCGCGCTCAGTGGCAACCGCTCAACGACGTCGCTGTCATTGGCGGGGGTGAACGGGGCGGCTTGGGTGGCTAGGGTGGTGAAAAGGCAGAAGAGGGCAACGAAATGGGTAATCAGGGGGTGAGTCATGAAAAGTCTTAGTGAGGGATCAAAAAATGGCTAAAAATGCCTGTAGAGAACGTATTTATTATCTAGATGACGATAAAAAAATAGCAAAACCTGCTTAAAAACTATTTCTGTTCCACATTGCACTGCAACCGCAACAACGCCATTGCATCATGCAAGTTGTAGTCAAAATCGCTTTTCAGGGTGCTTTGGGCGTCGGCTATGAACTCTTGCCACATCTCGCAGAAGTCGTTTTGGTAGGCTACTGGTGCATGTTCGCGAATGTAGGCTAGGGGCAAATCTGCATCGATACCAGATTTGCGGATTTTCTTGATGAGGGCTGTGGCGGATTTCTCGGTTAGAAGGGATTTGGGTGTCGCACCGGCTGCTATCGTCAAAAACAGGGTGAGCAGGGAGCTGTCGTCGCTGTGACCTTGGGTGGCTTTTTGCCAGGTTTTGCTGCTGTGCTCAATGCGGGCAGCGTGTTTGTCGTCTACCTCGCGCTCATAGGTGTCGACTTCGCTCAACGCGTCTTCCACCCAAAAGTAGCGGCCCATGAAGGCGGGCGTTTGGGCCAGCTTTCGTTTCTATAACGATGGGACTTGCTTTCGCTCGACTCAGAGCTACTTGCTTCGTTAGGCTTCGAGTTTTGAAGTCGTCACGATTTTGTCGCGGAAATATCGACGACTCGAGCTTTTTAACTAAAGCGTTTCAGAGGCTGTCGATTAGACGTAGCCTTTGTAGTGTCTTACGACGTTGTTTTCACTTGTTTCCAAGTTACTAGCTTGTTTGCACGCCGTTTTACGGGTCGTGACGATGTTTTTGGGTCGCGTTTTGGAACTGGTCTCTAAAAACAGCACCAAGTTGGTCCAAATACTAGTATTGTGGCCTAACTATGGGCTGAGCGGTGGGCTGATGGAATTGGGCGCGAGGGCGAGAGGAAAGGCAGCTATGGTGCTGGTACTGTTGGCTAAAAGAAGTGGTTAGCTTACAGATAAACACAGAGATAGGCAAGTCATGAATCGGATGGCTTGGATCGTCCTCGATCCGAACCGAACGTATGCCGGTACCCGTACAGCTGTACAGCTGTGCGGGTCACAATGGCCTCCCTCTCTCGAAAAAAAGGTGCACTAAATTTTCATGAACAATTTATCTATGCTTAAATACTAACATATAACTACTATTTCAGGTTGAACGTGTGAGTTTTTTTTTATAAACCTATGTGTTTCGTATTGTGTATCGGTTAACGATAATTTTTAGCGAATTTACTTGGAATCAAGTGTTTTAGGTTTTTAGCAATTAAGAACTCGTGGACTTTTTCAGCGTCACGCATGTTTTTTCACGGTTCCCAAGTGTTTCTGTCGTGGGGATAATTTAGCCACTTTACGTGAAATTTTACTGTTCCCACCACCCGGATGTTCCCTTCCATTGCTAGGATATCTTCGATGAAGAATTCGAGATAATCTCGTCGGGCGATATCGGTTGGGTTGACCTTCGTGGGGTCAAACTCAAATTGTTGAATATTTGATACATGGTATCTTTTTTCGCGGTTGGTAATAAGATCGAGTAGTGTATACTCGTCGAGATCGTTAGCGACCACTTGCATGGGACCT
>JAYUJX010000228.1:0-1768 GCA_043764955.1 Polaromonas sp. | reverse complement strand
AATCAAACACGCCACGCACATGCTTGGCTTTGTCTTTTTCTTCGACGCTCTGAAATCCGAAATGTGTTTGGCTCATAGTTGTATTTTAATTTTTAATGACTAGCTGAATGGGAATGCTCAATGACTTGAGCAGCCACCGCCAGATTTTTCAACCATAGGCGCATCGCGGCTGATGCCAGCCTTTTTGAGACGAACTTCATAATCTTGCCAAATTTCAGCTTGTTGTGAGCCCAAGAAATACAAGTAATCCCAAGTGAACAAACCGGTATCGTGTCCATCTGTAAAACTGGGTTGAATAGCGTAATTGCCAATCGGCTCTACGCCCAGCAAACCCACATCACGCTTACCCGTTTGCAAAATTTCCTGGCCTGGGCCGTGGCCCTGTACTTCTGCAGAAGGTGACGAAATACGCATCAATTCAAAAGGAATTGAAAAATTTGCACCATCAGAAAACCGAATCTCCAAAACTTTTGATTTTGAGTGAACGGTGAGTTCTTCTGGCGTCGGTGAACCTGCTGCTAAGCCTGCCATGATGATTCCTTAATTTGTCGATATTCGTTTAGACCAACACACGTTCAATACCACCATTGTTAGCCAAGGCGACATATTCAGGCATCCACTCTTTGCCCAAAATCTGGTTCGCCATCTCAACAACGATGTAATCCGCCTCTAGCAAACCATTGTTCAAGTCATTGCCATAGCGGCTCAAACCCTGCAAGCAGCTTGGGCAGCTGGTCAAAATTTTGACATTTGCTTTTTCGCCGACAGCGCCAATTGCTCTCAACTTATCTGCGCCTTTTTGCAACTCTTCCTCTTTACGGAAGCGCACTTGCGTTGAAATATCAGGCCGTGTGACACCCAAGGTGCCAGATTCGCCACAGCAACGCTCGTTTTGCAGCACGTTGTCGCCCAACAAGGCTTTGACGGTTTTCATCGGCTCTTGCAACTTCATCGGGCTGTGGCATGGGTCGTGGTACAGATAGCCAGCACCGACGCCCGTGTTCATATCTAACTTGATATTTTTCTCAAGCAAATACTCATGAATATCGATGATGCGGCAGCCGGGGAAGATTTTGTCGAACTCATAGCCTTGTAGCTGGTCGTAGCATGTACCGCAGCTCACCACCACGGTTTTGATGTCTAAATAATTCAGCGTATTTGCAACGCGGTGGAACAGCACGCGGTTGTCGGTGATGATTTTCTCGGCTTTGTCGAACTGGCCACTGCCTTTTTGCGGGTAGCCGCAACACAAATAACCTGGCGGTAAAACCGTTTGCACACCTGCATGCCACAGCATGGCCTGCGTGGCCAAACCAACCTGGCTGAACAAACGCTCAGAGCCGCAGCCAGGGAAGTAAAACACCGCTTCTGACTCGGCATTCGTCCCCTTGGGGTTGCGAATAATCGGCACATAATCGTTGTCTTCAATATCCAACAAAGCACGTGCTGATTTCTTCGGCAAACCACCTGGCATTTTCTTGTTGATAAAGTGAATCACCTGCTCTTTGATGGGTGGCAGCCCGACTGTAGGACGCGGTTTGGCGGTTTGCTTTTTGGCGAATGGGCGCAACACATCGTTAGCTAGGCGCTGCAATTTGAAACCCACGCCCACCATGGCGGTGCGCATAATGTTGATGGTGAACGGGTTTGTGGCGTTCAAAAACGTCATCGCCAACGCATTGCCTGGACGGAAGGTTTTTTGCCCCATTTTGCGCAGCAAATTGCGCATATTCATAGACACGTCGCCAAAGTCGATATCGACCGGGCA
>JAYUJX010000227.1:0-6349 GCA_043764955.1 Polaromonas sp. | reverse complement strand
GGTCTTTGCAAGTACCCGGCTCGCCCTCGTCAGAATTGCAAACGAGGTACTTTTGGCCCGGGAATTGACGCGGCATGAAGCTCCACTTCAAACCCGTTGGGAAACCCGCGCCGCCACGACCACGCAAGGCTGACTCTTTTACTGTTGCAATGACTTGGTCTTGAGTGAGCCCCTCACCCCCATCCAATGCCAAAATCTTACGCAATGCCCGGTAGCCACCGCGCGCTTCGTAATCCTTCACACGCCAATTATTGCCATCCAAGCCAGCCATAATTTGCGGGTCAATATGACGACCATGGAATGATGTTTCCTCGCCGGAAGCAGCAAACTGACTCAGTACTTGAGCCGTACTTTGAACGGCAGTCATAGCTGCTCCTTCACAAATGAAACAGCGGAACCACGAAGGCCATCAACCAATTGGTCAAGCTTATCGTTGCTCATAAAACTACACATTGTTCTGTCGTTCACCAGCATCACAGGCGAATCAGCACAAGCACCCAAACATTCACTTTGCTGCAAGGTAAACAAGCCGTCGGCTGTAGTTTCACCCATTTTGATGCCAAGCTTGCCCTCAAGATGCTGCAATGCTTTGCTGCCGTCGCGCAACTGGCATGGCAGATTCGTGCAAACATTGAGCTTAAATTTGCCACATGGGTGTTGGTTGTACATATTGTAAAACGTGGTCACTTCATGCACAGCCATAGGCGCCATACCTAAATACTCAGCAATGACTTGTTCACTTTCAGTACTGACGTAACCCAACTCTTGCTGAACAATAGCCAAACAAGCCATGACGGCAGATTGTTTTTGATCTACTGGAAATTTAGCAACTTCTTTCGCAAAACGTGTAATTGTCGTGTCTGGCACAGTTGCAGAATGAGTTAAGTGAGTTGATGCACTCGTTGTATGCGTAGCTGCCATCACCGGTCAATCTCCCCAAACACAATATCCATCGTGCCAATGATGGCCACAGCGTCGGCAATCATATGGCCACGAGCCAATTCATCCATAGCTGCAAGATGCGCAAAACCCGGTGCACGAATTTTTAAGCGATATGGCTTATTGGCACCGTCGCTCACCATATAAATGCCAAACTCACCTTTTGGATGCTCAACAGCGGCATATGCCTCGCCTTCAGGCACACAAAAACCTTCTGTAAACAATTTGAAGTGATGAATCAACTCTTCCATGTTGGATTTCATGGACTCACGGCTTGGCGAGGCCACTTTGTGGTTGTCGGTAATCACTGGGCCCGGGTTAGCACGCAGCCAATCTACGCATTGTTTGATGATGCTGTTAGATTGCTTCATCTCTTCCATGCGAACCAAATAGCGATCGTAGCAATCACCGATCACACCGACAGGAATATCAAACTCCATGCGATCATAAACATCGTATGGCTGCGTTTTACGTAAATCCCAAGGAACGCCAGAGCCACGCAGCATCGGCCCACTAAAACCCAAATTCAGAGCGCGTTCGGGTGAAACGATACCGACACCCACAGTACGCTGCTTCCAAATGCGATTTTCAGTCAATAAAGAATGGTATTCGGCTAGATTTGCGGGGAAACGCTGCGTAAAGTCATCAATAAAATCTAACAATGAACCATGTCTGTTGTGGTTCATGCGCTCCATTGATTTTGTATTGCGTACTTTGCTAGCCTTGTACTTTGGCATCGTCTCTGGCAAGTCGCGATACACGCCACCCGGACGAAAATAAGCTGCATGCATACGCGCGCCGCTGACAGCTTCGTACATGTCAAACAAATCTTCACGCTCACGGAAGGCATACATGATCATGGTCATAGCACCACAATCCAACGCATGCGTTCCCACCCACATCAAATGGTTCAACAAACGCGTGATTTCCGAATACATGACGCGTATGTACTGCGCACGAACGGGCACCTCAATGCCCATCATTTTCTCAATCGCCAGGCAATACGCGTGCTCGTTGCACATCATGGACACGTAGTCGAGTCTATCCATGTACGGCAGCGACTGCATGTAGGTTTTACTCTCTGCTAGCTTTTCAGTAGCACGGTGCAACAATCCAATATGTGGATCTGCCCGTTGAATCACTTCACCGTCAAGCTCCAACACCAAGCGCAGCACGCCGTGCGCTGCCGGATGCTGCGGCCCAAAGTTGAGTGTGTAGTTTTTTATTTCTGCCATAAGTAGTTATCAGTCGCGCTGAAAGCGATCAGTGCTGGCCTCCGTAATTTGCTTCGCGAATGATACGCGGGGTGATTTCACGTGGCTCAATCGTCACAGGCTGATAAATCACGCGTTTCAACTCAGCGTCATAGCGCATTTCTACATGCCCTGAAAGTGGGAAATCTTTGCGGAAAGGGTGACCAATGAAACCGTAATCCGTCAAAATACGGCGCAAATCATTGTGCCCTTCAAAGACGATGCCAAACAAGTCAAACGCCTCACGCTCAAACCAGTTGGCAGAATTCCAAATCTCTGACAGCGATGTAACAATTGGCATACCATCATCTTTGGCAAAAACTTTCAACCTAACACGCTGGTTCAAAGTAACAGACAGCAATTGCGATACAACGCAATATCGCGGCCCTTCATAAACACCGTCTTTGTACTCAGAGTAATCTATACCGCACAAGTCAATCAACTGCTCAAACTGGCAGCCTGACGCATCACGCAATAGCATCGCAACGTCAAGATAATCAACAGCATCAACGAAAATGCAAACCTCACCCAACGCAACTTCAACACGCTTAGCTTTATCACCAAGCACCGCCAGCAAGGTATTTTTCAGCGCCTCTGGATTTACAGCAAATGCAGTCATCTCGGTTTAATCCTTAGTTGCGTCAATTAAACGCGAGCAATCGTCTGCGTGCGACGAATTTTTTGCTGCAATTGAATGATGCCGTAAAGCAAAGCCTCTGCCGTAGGCGGACAGCCAGGCACATACACATCGACTGGCACAATGCGGTCACAGCCGCGCACCACCGAATAACTATAGTGGTAGTAGCCACCGCCGTTAGCGCAAGAGCCCATGGAGATCACCCAGCGCGGCTCACTCATTTGATCGTAAACTTTACGTAGTGCTGGTGCCATTTTGTTGCACAAGGTACCCGCAACAATCATCAAATCGGCTTGGCGTGGGCTGGCGCGGAAAACCTCAGCACCAAAGCGGCTGATGTCGTACCTAGCTACTGAAGCATGAATCATTTCCACTGCACAGCAAGCCAAACCAAAGGTCATCGGCCAGAGTGAACCTGTTTTTGCCCAGTTAACCACCGAGTCATAACTGGTGGTCATGTAGCCTTCTTTAAAAACGCCTTCAATTGCCATGTTTTATCCCAAATTGCCTGCCGTAATGCTCAACCAAATGTTAACAACCAAGCTACTCCCAGTCCAACGCACCTTTTTTCCACATATAGACAAAACCTACAATCACGATCGTCAAGAATGTCAGAACCTCAAGAAACCCAACCAAACCAACCTCCTTGAGCGCCGCAGCCCAAGGAAAAAGAAATGCGATCTCAAGGTCGAACAAAATAAACAGGATGGCGATGAGGTAATAGCGTACGTCAAACTTCATACGCGCGTCTTCGAAAGCCTCAAAACCACACTCATAGGGTGAGTTTTTAGCAGGATCGGGCTTGTTTGGCCCCAAGATGTAACCCAAAATCTGTGGCACGATGCCTACGGCAACACCCACCAGAATGAACAAGAGAACGGGTAGGTATTGGCTGATGTCCATTTTTGGGTATTCTTCTTTTATTCGTAAGCTTTTAAGCTTTGAATGTTTACTTTAAAAACCTAAAGAGACTCAATATTTGGTGCCGTCGGCGAGACTCGAACTCGCAAAGCTTTCGCCACTACCACCTCAAGATAGCGTGTCTACCAATTTCACCACGACGGCTGCTTATTTATCCAAATAACTAGAGGTTATCGCGTCTATTTAAACACGGTTTGTATGCTCTCTAAACTGCTTAATAGTTTACCCTGAAACAGCGCTGTTTTTCCGAGCATGCTTCTGCTATTTTTGCGAATCAATTGAAAAAAATGACCTCAGTAAATGGCTCAGATCAACAGGCTTACAAATTACTTGGTAGGGATTTGCGTCGCTGGCTTGCTTGCATCTACGGGAGCTGGTGCAGCAGGAGCGACTGGTGCAGCCGCCTTGTTATCAGGGATTTGGGCTGCAGGACCAGCTGGCACTGCCTGCGCCGCTGGGACAGGCGCTACAACTGCAGCACCGTCTAGCACGCTGCCAGATGACGTAGGACGCAAATTGCCAAAATATGACAGCGCCATGGTACAAACAAAAAACACAGCCGCCAAGCCAGACGTCGCGCGCGACATGAAGTTGGCACTACCACTAGCACCAAACAAGCTGCCAGAGCCGCCGCCGCCGAACGCAGCACCCATGTCCGCACCTTTGCCGTGCTGAACCAAGATCAAACCAACCATGGCGATGGCGGATAACATCTGTGCAATCAAAACTAATTTTAAAACGATACTCATTTACTTACTCCTAATTTAGTAGCAGCTTTGGCAGACAACACGCCGGCTGCAGCAATAATTGATAAAAAATCTACGGCTTTGAGTGACGCTCCACCAATCAAACCACCGTCAATGTCCGGTTGCGCCAGCAGTTTTGCAGCATTCGCCGCATTCATGCTGCCGCCGTACACAATTTGGATACGATCTGCCTGCTTGCTCGCCGCATTCAGCTGCGCACGCAGCAATGCATGCACGGCCTGGGCTTGCTCAGGCGTGGCGGTTTTACCTGTGCCAATCGCCCAAACCGGCTCATAAGCCAGCACGATTTCGCTGATGCAATGGCCATTGGTATGAATCACCGCCGCCAGTTGGCGTTTCACCACTTCTTCGGTTTTACCCGCTTCACGCTCGGCCAAAGTTTCGCCAACGCAAACAATCGGTGTGATGCCCGCTGCCAGGGCAACTTGTGCTTTTTTAGCCACCAATTCATCAGTTTCACAATGAAATTGGCGGCGCTCCGAGTGACCAACGATGGCGTAACGCACGCCAAAATCTTTCAACATCGTTGCTGAAATTTCACCCGTAAACGCACCCGCTTCTTGGCTAGAGATGTCTTGTGAACCCAATTCGATGCCACTATTAGTGCAAAGCTGCTGCATTTGCGCCAAATAAACAGAAGGCACACACAATGCGACGTCACATTTAGCAGGCATCCGAACATGCATACCCGCATCCAAAGCCGCAACCAGGGCTGAATTGGCAGCCAAACTGCCATTCATCTTCCAATTTCCAGCAATGAGTGTCTTTTTCATGATCATTTAGCGCCTTGCAACATCAAGTTTGCCAATCCAAAACCAGCTTGCCCACGTGCTGGTTGGACTCCATCAACACATGCGCTTGTTCAGCCGCATTGGCCTGACTGGTTGAAAACACAGTATGAATCACCGGCTTGATAGCGCCATTTTCGAGCAGCGGCCAAACGGTTGTACGCAAAGCTTGGGCGATAGCCGCTTTGAAAGCAACGGGGCGTGGACGCAATGTTGAACCCGTGATGGTCAAGCGCTTACGCAGCACCATGCCGGCATTGAACTCGCTCTTCACCCCGCCCTGCACCGCGATGATGACCAAACGCCCATCTTCCGCCATGCATTCCACTTCTTTGGCGATATAACTACCCGCAACCATGTCCAAAATAACGTCAACGCCTTTTTTGCCATTCGCTTCGGTGATTCTTTTCACTTCAGCGGCAAAATCATACGTTTTGTAGTTGATGGCGTGGTCTGCACCGAGCTTGATACAAGCAGCGCATTTATCGTCACTACCAGCGGTTGCAATGACGGTTGCTCCCAAGGCTTTTGCCATTTGGATCGCCGTCACACCAATGCCACTGGTACCGCCTTGCACCAAAAATGTTTCGCCTGCCTCCAAGCGAGCGCGGTCAATCACATTGCTCCACACGGTGAAAAACGTTTCTGGCAGAGTTGCAGCCTCAATGTCCGTCAAGCCTTGTGGAACTGGCAAACACTGGACGACGGGCGCGACGCAAAACTGCGCATAGCCGCCACCAGCGACCAAAGCACAAACGCGGTCGCCCACTTTCAAGCTGCCAGCCGCCATCGCAGCGGCATCGCCACTGACAATGATTCCCGCCACCTCTAAGCCCGGAATATCCGAAGCGCCAGGTGGCACTGGGTAGTTTCCTGTGCGTTGCAGCACGTCTGGGCGGTTGATGCCGCTGGCAGAGACTTGAATCAGCACTTCGCCCGCGCCGGCGATTGGTGTAGCTCGCTCAGCGGGGCACAGCACATCTGGGGTACCGAAGGATGTAATTTCAAAGACCTTCATAGTCATTTTTAATAAGCAGTTTAGTA
>JAYUJX010000226.1:0-6350 GCA_043764955.1 Polaromonas sp. | reverse complement strand
CAATAATATTAACGGCCACATGGATCGTACTTACTTTTAGTGTTAGTTTTTGGATGAGAAGTTTAAGCATTAAATACAATTCGTTGTTAAATGCTAAGCCAAAATCAATAGATGTGACGACATCCATGGGTCATATTGTGCAAATGTACAAAAGGGCGACGTTGAGCACGTGCATTATTTGGTGCGGTCTAAGTTTTTTATCACAAATATGGTTACCCACCAATATACGTGTAGCTTGTATTGTGATTCTGAACGCAGTGATGTTTATTGCGCTTTCGCAGACTTATGCTGATCGTGTGCTAATGCAACGAGTAATCGCAATTTTTTTATCTTTTCAATTAGTATTTGCTTTGCTGCGTCTTAATATGGTTGGTTTTGAAAGTGTGGCTTTTGTACAAATAAGTATTTATTGTATATATTTAATATTAATGGCTTTTTTATTATGGTCAGTAGGTAATAGATTTAATCAAATACATGTACAACGTTTAGATTCCGAATATTCAAAGCTGCAACTTATTGAAACCCTGAAACAAAGCAAAACTCAGCTTCACATGGAGCAGCAAGCCCTGGTTGCTTCTAATAAGCTGGTTCAGCAGTTTTATTCAGGTGCAGCGCATGACCTGCGACAACCCGTTTATGCCATGCAGCTTTATACCTCTATGCTGCTGGATGACCCTGATCTTACCAAAGCTTTGTTGCCGAAAATAGAGCAATCATGCATATCGATCAATGATATGTTTAACACGCTGTTTGATTATCAACAAGCACATATGAACGATACTGGGTTGGTCGAAAATAAAATCAATATTCAAGAAACCTTTCACAGCTTGGCTTTGCACTTTCAACCTATCGCAACAGGTAAAGGTTTACAAATTCGGTTTAAACCCATTGCTGGGTTTATAACTATGGTACCTTTGTATTTGGTGCGTATATTAGGTAATTTAATTACCAATGCGCTGCGCTATACAAACACAGGTGGTGTGCTTGTTGGCGTGCGAAAAACACGTAAGGCTATTGTTTTTGAAATATGGGATACGGGTGTAGGTATTGATGATTCAAAGATAAAACAAATTTTTAATGAGTTTTATAAAATCAACACGTTAGATATTAATAATGAAGGCCTGGGCCTAGGACTGGCTATTGTGAAGCAGTTGTCAGCACGCATTTATGGGGCAGATATTTCTGTGCAATCGCGTCTGGGTCGCGGCAGTGTGTTCAAGTTCAGCATCCCAAAGCCGCTTTACCATGAGCAATGAGGTGCGAGTGTTTGCTGGAGCGGGAGACGATTACAAGGTGATTGCTTTGATGCATTAAACTTGCTTCGTTATGAAATTCATTGAAACGGTTGTTGCTACTTGGAAAGCGCTGTCTAACCCAGCTCTTCAAAGTCATTTTGAAGGCCAGTTGCAAAGCAATATCAAACGCTCGGAAGATGGTTCAAGGCTAACCATAGAAGTTAATACCAAACAATATGCCGCCACCATCGAAGCCTGGGAGCAGGCCTACAGCATGGATATCACGGTCATTGAGCTGATATCTGATACTGGCGTTCTATTGTCTGCTGGTGAATGCACGTCTTTGGATGAAATGAAAGAGCGCATCACGCTGCTGTGTGAAATGCTTGCTAAAGCCTGATACAGAAGAATTTACCGTTATTCACGTTATGCTTCTTTCTGCATGAATTCCATCACCCAATCCTTCACAACCGCTTTTTCGCTCATCTCCTCAGGCGATGCCGCGTTGTGGTCTATTGTGGGGCGGTCGCTGTGGGTGAGTGGGGTGGCGACGGTTTTGGCGAGCGGTTTTGGTATTTTGCTGGGGGCTTGGCTGGCGGTGGCGCGGTTTCAGGGGCGGGGCGGGGTGCTGGCGGTGTTGAACACGATGTTGGCTATTCCGTCTGTGGTAGTGGGTTTGCTGGTGTATTTGATGCTGTCGAGATCTGGGCCGCTGGGGTATTTGGGGTGGTTGTTCAGCGTCAAAGCCATGGTTTTGGCGCAGGCGCTGCTGGTTTTACCCATTGTGGCGGCGCTGACGCGGCAACTGGTGGAGGATGCCGATGTGCTGCATGGCGAGCAGCTGCAATCTATGGGCGCTGGCAGCTTCATGCGCGGTGCTCTGCATGTGTGGGATGAACGCTTTGCGGTGCTGATGGTGCTGCTGGCCGCCTTTGGCCGCGCCATTGCCGAAGTGGGCGCGGTGATGGTGGTGGGTGGCAATATTGAAGGCTACACGCGGGTGATGACGACGGCGATTGCACTGGAAACCAGCAAAGGCGACTTGCCGTTGGCGCTGGGTTTGGGCTTGGTGCTGCTAGCGGTGGTGCTGCTGCTGAATGCGCTGGTGGCTGGGGTGCGGGCGGTATTGGGTGGGTCGGCAAGTGATGCGTCTAAAGGTGTTCGTGTATGACTTTTCGGACGATTCAAACTGTGAAAACACCAGTTTTGTTCGATCTCCAAGCCATTTCTGTGCGGTTTGGACAGCTTGAAGCCTTGAAAAGCGTCGATTTACAAATATTGCAAGGTCAGCGCGTGGCGCTGATTGGCTCGAACGGCAGTGGCAAAAGCACGTTACTGCGGGTGCTGAATGGCTTGATTTCGCCTAAAAGCAGTCAAAAATCAGGGCGAAAAACTGGATTTGTGTCAGGAACCATCCAGACAGATGCCAATTTGCGCCAAGCCATGCTGTTTCAGCGGCCACACTTGCTGCGCATGAGCGTGCAAGCCAATGTGGCCATGGGTTTGTGGTTAGCGGGCACGGGCTGGGCAGAAGCTAAAACGTGGGCTTTAAAAGCATTGGCGCAGGTCGGCTTGCAGGCTGAGGCGGCGCGATCTGCCAAGACGCTGTCGCAAGGACAGCAGCAGCGTGTCGCTTTGGCGCGGGCTTGGGTTGTGTTATCGGATACAAAACAGTCGAATGTGCTCTTACTCGACGAGCCAACAGCCAGTATGGATCCGCACGCCAAGCGCGAGGTAGAAGCGCTGATGCAAGGCTTTGCTGCACAAAACATGACGCTGGTATTTTCAAGCCACAACTTAGGCCAAGTCAAACGGCTGGCGACGCATGTGGCGTATTTGGAGCATGGCAAGCTGCTGGCTTACCTGCCGGTGGCTGATTTTTTTGATTCCGAGAAGGTACGCACCGTGTCGCCAGCGGCAGATGCGTTCTTAAAAGGTGAAACGGCTTAAAATTGAATCTTCAAGGGTATAAATAAGCGTAAATGGGCTTGTATTCGTCGTATTTACTGTCTAATATGCTATTAAAAATATAGCATATATGCTTAAATTTTTAGTTTAAAAGCTTTCGGGCCTTGTTCAATTTACCTGTAACCAACTTGCGATACAGCGTCGCACGGCTGATGCCCAAGTCGCGCGCAGCTTGGGCGATGTTGCCACGGGCTTGATCGACGGCTTGTTTGATCATGTCGGCCTCTACATCGCGCAAAGCATGGCTGGCATGGGCTGAATCGGCGCGGATGTGCCTATTGGTGCGCTCGTTTTCAGGGCGCAAAGCCAAAGCGATGAGTCGCAAACCTGACCAAAGTGGCACCTCAATAGCCGCGTGTGAGCGGCGCGAGCTGTCAAACAGCATAGAAAATGGCATGGCAAACAAGTCACTGGCGTGCATAGTGCTGGTGGTACTGAGCTGCGTTAATTGGGGTACCATGAACCTCGCAGTTTGGTTGGCTCCCAAAATGTTGCCTTCGCTGTTCAGCGCGATCAGTCCATCCGTGTCCTCACCCAGCGGATGACCTGGCCAGTTGATGCGCAGCAGCAGGTTATGCGGCTGTTGCAACAGTAGCGCATTTTCAATCGTCCGTGCGGTCAGTGAGGTCAGATGTTTCAGCTCAGGGCGCTCTGGCACCATGATGCCAGTCAAGTCCAGCATCCCAATGCATTGCCCGTTTGAGCCAAACAAAGGCGATCCAGCGCAGCTAAAAGCTGTGTTGTCGTTGAAAAAATGCTCGCCACGGTGCATCCAAACGGGTTGCAGTTCGGTCAAAGCCGCACCAATGGCGGTGGTGCCCACGGCATGTTCTGACAAATCAACGCCAATGCGGCTGATGAGTCTGGCGCGCTTATCTGTCTGGTCAATGGGGCCATTCGCATCAATGACGATACCCTGTGCATTGGTCAAAATAGCGAAATAGTTGGTATTGGCAATGGCACGGCCCAATTTGTCCATCAAAGGTTTTGCTGCACGTATCAGGTCGTGGTTTTCTACCTCAACGCGGCGTAAATCTTGGCTGCTGATTTGTGCGAATTGCACTTCGGTTTGCGGCTCATAACCTTTGGACAAGCAGCGCTTCCATGAGCGCTCTATCCAGCTCTCAATATGGCTGCTTTGCAATGACCCACGATCTTCCAACACGTTGCGCCGCGCAACCGCAATGTGGTTCAACCTTGCATCGAGGGGTGTCATATTCAATTTATAACATATGAGGCTGACTTGATACCAATAATTGTCAACGCCAGCGAACCGAATAAATGCAAGCCCGCGGTGAGCAAAGCTAACGAATACCGCCCTCCGTTTAGCATGCCAACCACTTCGGCAGAGAAGCTTGAAAAGGTGGTGAGAGCGCCTAAAAACCCAGTGACCAAGGCCAAACGCCACAGAGGGTCAAGTTCTGGCATGGCTTGAAACACGGCTACGCAAACGCCAATCAGATAACCACCAATCAAGTTGGCCGCTAAGGTGCCCCACGGCAATGTTAGTGAACCAACACTTATACCGCTTGGATTCAACCAAAGCCCCAATTGCCAGCGGGCCAAAGCGCCTGCGCTGGCACCAATACAAATGGCGGCAAGGGTGTACATGGTGTTTGCTTAGTTAAAAATTCGGAATTTTCAGATTCGTTCGATTTTAGTCGGCATACTTTCACCAGTAAAATTTGATTTTTGAATTTCAGTTAAACCATGAAAAATGCGCTTTGCAATCATTTGCAAAGCGCATTTTTGTGAGTAAATCTAAGGTTTAGCTTAATTTTTCTTTTGCACCATGCCGTAAATGATGAGCAAAATGACTGCGCCAACGACTGAAGCGATCCAGCCCGCCGCGCTGCCTGCAGCGTACAAACCCAGCGCTTGGCCGGCGTAGGTGGCTACAAAGGAGCCTGCCACACCGAGTACGGCAGTCATGATCCAACCGAGCTTTTGCTCACCTGGCATAACAGCGCGAGCAATAAAGCCAATCACCAAGCCGATGAGGAGCGTGTACAAAATACCCATGTGTTTTTCCTTAAAAATTAGTTGGCAACATTAATAAAAACTTACAGCTGTGAATATAACGCTAAATTGTGACATTTCAAGCGCCACCGGCTTGTTCCCGTTCAAAACCATGCGGCCTAGGTGGGTCTGTTTGCTTATTCGATGATATTGAAATCTTTGAGGAACTCGGTCTTCAAGGTCAAGCCAAGCCCGGGCTTGTTGTCGTCCAGCTGCAAAAAGCCTTTTCCTGCCACCGGTTCGCCATCAAAAATGTAATAGGAGAGTTCGTTGCCGACTTCCACATCAAACATCGGGAAATACCCGCTCATGGGGCTGGCGAGGGTGCTCATGGTCAGGTGGTAGCTGTGCATTTGGCCAGCATGCGGCACCACCGGAACGCTGTAGGCTTCACACAAGCCTTTGATTTTCTGCACGGCTGTGATGCCGCCCATGCGGTTGGTGTCGTATTGCACCACGCTGACGGCTTTTTTATCCAGCAGCTGCTTGAAGCCATACAGCGAGAATTCATGCTCGCTGCCCGAAATGGGGATGCTGGTTACGCAGGGCTTCAAAAGCAGTTTGAAATGCTGCATGAAGGCGTGCTGGATATCGCTATTGGACGTATTCGAGACGCGCATCACAATGATGAATATGACATTAAAACGCTGGAAACCGAAGAGCTTGCGGTAACCGTGGGTGTCAGTACAAAATGGAGGCTTTCAGCACCATCACATGGAAAAACCGTCCTCTGAGTCAAGCCACCCTGTTTTTGTTGGCGGCCTTGCATCAGTAGCCAAGCCATTGCCATTAAGTTGCTGCTATTTCAATCTCTTGTGACAGCTCCATCCAGCGTGCTTCCAGCGCTTCAATTTCTTGCTGCACCGTTTTCAGACGTTTGCCGGCTTGCGCCAAGTCTGCGGGTTGCAAAGGTTTGGCTAGGCGGTTTTCGAGGTCTTTGCCTTCGTGGTTCAGCGTCGCCAGTTGGTCGTCGACCTGCTGCAACTCTTTTTTCAGGGGTGAAAGCGATTTGGTTTTCTCACCTTTGGGTAATTTGACGTTCGACTTGGCTGCTTTGGATGTAGCCGCAGCTTCGATTTTGAGGGCTTGCTGCTCTTCTTTCACAGCTTCTCGGGCACGCTTGGCTTC
>JAYUJX010000225.1:0-1776 GCA_043764955.1 Polaromonas sp. | reverse complement strand
GCTGAAGCGCCTACCGATTTGGCGCTCATTTGCCGCATCAGGTCGTTGAAAGAGTCGTTGGCAAGCACTTTGGGCACATCGCTGCCTGAACGCATCACGTCGCTGACATGGGTCAATAATTTGCGACCCAAAGAGCCGCCAGGGTGTGAACGGGCAAAGTCTTCCGCCTTGAAGCCGCGTGCGTCAAGCAGGGAAACTGCTAATGCATCGCCTAAGGCCAGCTGAGCCGTCGTGCTGGCTGTGGGCGCTAAATTGAGCGGGCAGGCTTCTTTGGCCACGCCGCTGTTTAAAATGATGATTGCATGCTGCGCTAACGTTGAAGCTAAACCGCCTGTCATGGCAATCAAGGGTACGCCTTGCCTTTTAAGCATGGGTAAGATCACATTAAGTTCAGCAGATTCGCCGCTGTTGGAGATGGCGATGACTAAATCGACAGATTTAACCATGCCCAAATCACCATGACTCGCTTCAGCAGGGTGCACAAACATGGCCGGCGTGCCCGTTGAAGCCAAAGTTGCCGCAATTTTGCGCCCCACATGCCCACTTTTGCCCATTCCCATCACCACGACACGGCCGCGTACCGCCAATATTGCTTGCACCGCAGCTACAAATTGTTGGTCAATTCGAGCTTTGAGCCCAAGTACGGCTGCGGCTTCAATGTCTAGCGTTTCTAGCGCTAAGCGGATGGTTTTTTCAGCGTCAAAGGTCATCAGGTAATTTTATCGACTAATGGGCAGCAATTCAGGGCGGTAACTCGTCTCTTTGGCAAGCCAGAGAGATTCAGGCAAGTCTACGCTAATATAGACGCATGACCTCGCTAGAACTCACCCTGCTTTACCTCTTTGCTGCGGTGCTAGGTGTGATCGTCTGCCGTACCTTCAAATTGCCGCCCATGTTGGGCTATTTGGCGGTTGGTGTGGTGATTGGTCCAAACATGCTGGCACTGGCAAAAAATACGCAGGGCATACAGCATTTGGCGGAGTTTGGCATTGTGTTCTTGATGTTTGCCATCGGGCTTGAGTTTAATTTACCCAAATTGCGCAGCATGCGGCGGCATGTGTTTGGGTTAGGGCTTTTACAAGTGGTTTGCACCATGTTGGTGGCGACCGCAGTTTCTTTGATGCTCACCAAATATTTGCCGGCAGCATGGCGCTTGTCTTGGCAGGCTGCGTTAGCGCTTTCTGGTGCTTTGGCGATGAGCAGCACGGCTATTTTGGTCAAGTTGATGACTGAACGGCTAGAGATGGACTCTGAGCATGGCAAGCGCGTCATGGGTGTGCTGCTGTTCCAGGATTTGGCGGTCGTTCCGTTGTTGGTTTTGATACCCGCGCTGGGTGCATCAGATGAAAATTTATTCATGGCTTTAGCCGTCGCTGGGCTGAAAGCCGCTGCTTTGATCACGGTCTTGCTGGTGGGTGGTCAACGCGTCATGCGAGCCTGGCTTACTTTGGTGGCACGGCGCAAAAGTGATGAGTTATTCATACTGAATTTGCTGTTGATAACCCTGGGTTTGGCTTGGCTAACCGAGTTGGCTGGGCTGTCACTCGCACTAGGCGCATTCATCGCGGGCATGTTGATTTCGGAAACTGAATTCAAACATCAAGTTGAAACCGATATCCGGCCTTTTCATGACGTATTGCTGGGTTTGTTTTTTATCACCATCGGCATGATGCTGAATTGGCGTTTGGTGTGGGACCGTTGGCCCTTGGTTTTGCTATTGGTGGTTGTTCCTGTGTTGTTCAAGCTAGCTTTGGTAACTGTGCTGGCGCGAGGCTT
>JAYUJX010000224.1:0-1778 GCA_043764955.1 Polaromonas sp. | reverse complement strand
GGCAACTTGGGTGCGTGCAGTCTCTAGGCGTTGCCGCCACTGCTGCCATTCGGCATCTACAGCGGCTTGGCGCGCTGTGGCGTCTGGCAAAGCGACGGGCTGGTTTGACTCTGGCGTCGCTTGGACGGTCATTTCCGGGGTGTTAAATCTGGCGATCTGCTGCCGCAGGGCGTCTTCTTCATCACGGTAAAACGCGTCTGCCCAGGCGATACCCAAAAGCTCGCGTCGCACTTGGCTGCGCTCGGCCAAGGCGCTGGCAAAACTGCTTGGTTGACGCATGTCCACCTGCGTTGCCCATTGCTTTTGTTGCAGTTGCAAGTAGCTGCGCCACAGTGCCAACACTTGCTGCGCAGCAATCGCACCGTGCGCGGCCAACACTTGGCGCTGAATTTCTGCCGTCAGTGCTGCCAGTGAACGCTCACCTTGCAACAACAAAAAGTAGTCAAACCGCCTGCGCAGCGCCATGTTCGGCTGTGCTTGGCCGTTGGCACCGATGCTCCACGCGCCGTCAGCCTGGGTGTCTGCCAAAGACGATGTTTGCAGACTCAAATCGGTATCTTGTGCCGAATGCGACCTAATCTGCTCTGTACCGTCGCCATCTGCGATTAAAAAGCGAGAACCCGTCGCAGTATCTGCGGACGACTTTGCTTGCACCGTTACCGTAGCTGGTATCAGCTGAACATACGCCAAGCAAGCCAGCGCCAGCAACACGCCAACGGCGACGGTCGTAAGTCCACGCCGCTGGACTGGCGCTTTATTCCCCACTATATTCGTCGCTTTAGGCAAAATCACAAGCCCAAAGATTTGAGACGGTTCGCCTGCGCACGGTACATCGCCACCGGGTCGGGCGAAAACAGGCCACGCAGGCCAAAAGCTTGGTTCACCTCGTCCAAATGGTTCCAAGGGTAATCGTCTCGAATAACCTTGCCCCAATGGCTGGAACATTGCCCGACCACGCCGTCGTTTTGCTCAAAGCCAAAAAACAAAGCGCTGGCCCCCAGCACCGCATCGCTGACATCGAGCACGTTGGTCAGCACTGATGTGCCGCCGTAGGAGTGGTAGCGCACGCCGTTCACCACCTCAGCGCCTTGGCCGCAAGCTGTCGTGGGTGCGCCCTGGGGGAATCGGCGGTTGAAATCTGCCGCACCCGACGTGCTCAACGACTGCAAGGCCGCAAACGAGCTTTGCGGGTTGCCGCTGCTACCCGAGAAAAATGCGATCAAATTCGACAAACCGTCTACCACGGCGACGGCCAAACCGGTGACATGTGCGGCATCCGCAAAATTTTTGATACCGTCGGCCGTTTTGCTGCCCGCATGTGGTGTGCCCACACTGGTGACGCTGGCCACCAAATCGGGCGCAACCGCCGCCACATAGCGCGCCGTGTTGCCGCCGTGGCTATGCCCCACCAGGTTGAACTTGGCATAACCGTATTGCGCTTTGAGGCTGCGCAACTGCTGCAACAACTGCTCGCCACGCAGCTCGGTGCTGTTGCTTTGCGACACATTGGGCGTGAACACCACCGCGCCGCTGTTGCGCAAAGCGCTAGGCACGCCATAGAAGTAATTGACCGGGCCAATCGCGTCAAACCCCAGCAAACCATGCACCAGCACGACCGGGTATTTGGTTTTGGCATAGGTGTCAGCCGCTTGCGTGGCGGTGAAGGTTAAAAGTGAGAGCGCCAAAGCCACGCTGCAAGCCGCCGCTATACGTTTTAATGTCATGCTGTTTCCTATTTTTTTGTTGAAAAGAGAAAGAAGGGAAAACAGCAAAAAAAC
>JAYUJX010000223.1:0-6359 GCA_043764955.1 Polaromonas sp. | reverse complement strand
GACGAAATCAAACTCCTCGCCCTGCAAATGGGTGCGACAGAGGTGCTGTTTGACCAAGCGCTCAGCCCAGCCCAACAGCGCAACCTAGAAAAAGCGTTAGAACTGCCCGTCAACGACCGCATTTTTTTGATTCTGCAAATCTTCGCCCAACGCGCCCGAAGCCACGAAGGTAAATTGCAGGTCGAGCTGGCGAAATTGCAGTATGTGAGTACCCGTCTGGTGCGCCGCTGGTCGCATTTAGAGCGCCAAAGCGGCGGTATCGGCATGCGTGGTGGCCCGGGTGAGAAGCAAATCGAGCTGGATAAGCGGATCATTGGCGATTCCATCAAGCGCACCAAAGAGCGCTTAGAAAAAGTCAAAAAGCAGCGCAATACCCAGCGCCGCCAACGCGATAAGCGCCAAACCTTCAATATTTCATTGGTCGGGTACACCAATGCGGGTAAATCTACGCTATTTAACGCCTTGGTCAAAGCCCGTGCATACGCTGCAGACCAGTTGTTTGCCACGCTCGACACGACGACACGCCAACTGTATTTGGGTAATTCTGACGGTGGGTCGGGGCGATCAGTTTCCCTGTCAGACACCGTGGGGTTTATTCGAAACTTGCCACATGGCTTGGTGGACGCTTTTCGCGCGACCTTGCAAGAGGCGATTGATGCTGATTTGCTGATTCATGTCGTAGATGCGGCGAATCCTGACTACCCTGAGCAAATCGCCGAAGTGCAACGGGTTTTGAAAGAGATTGGCGCGGATGCCGTGCCGCAGCTTTTGGTATTTAATAAGCTGGATGCTCTTGAAATATCGCAAATACCGCTTCAATTAAGCGATATGTATGAAATTGATGGCTTCGACACACCACGAATTTTCGTAAGTTCTAAGACGGGAACGGGTTTGCCGCAGCTGCGTGCCCATCTAACCAAAACAGTGCAAGCGGCACTGGGTGAGAGCGATAATTCAGAATATGATCCACGGTTTGTATCCCTAGACAATTAAAAATCGAAAATAATCCAGAACAGAGCTATGACAATCAACGTAAAAACTTTTAATGTGGTTGGGTTGCCGCAGCGCTTCAAATTAGCATTGCAAGGCATGTTCAACTTGAACGACTCCAAATGGGGGCGAGACGGCGAAAAACCGACCAATGATGGCGCAGATTTACCTCCTGGTTTGCCGCCAAGTTCGCAGCCTCAGCCGCAAGATGACAAGCCGAGTCAGCAGCAACCGCGTGGTGGCAACAAACCCAACGCTGGCCCACCAGATTTGGATGAGCTATGGCGCGATTTCAATAGAAAGCTAAATGGCTGGCTCGGAGGCGCAAACAACAAAGGCCGCCCGCAAAACAACAACCAAGGCGGTGGTAACAGCGGTTCTGGCAATGGGGGCGGTTTCCAGCCCGACATGAAAAGCGCTGGCATTGGCGCGGCCTTGATTGCAGGCGTTTTGGCCTTGATTTGGTTGGGAACAGGTTTCTTTATCGTGCAAGAAGGCCAACAAGCTGTGATTACCCGGTTTGGTGAACTCAAAGGCACCCGCGAAGCTGGTTTTAACTGGCGCATGCCTTACCCGATTGAGCGCCATGAAACCGTGGCGCTAACACAGCTGCGTTCCATCGAAATCGGTCTTGGCTCGACGGGGCAAGCAACGGGGCTGAAAGACTCATCGATGTTGACGCAAGATGAAAATATTGTTGACATCAAATTCACGATTCAATACCGTTTGAAAAGTGCTGCAGACTATCTTTTCCAAAACCGTAACCCTGATGATGCCGTGTCTAAAGCTGCCGAATCTGCCATCCGCGAAGTTGTCGGACGTGGCAACATGGACGCGGTGCTAAGCAAAGACCGTGAAACGATTCAGCGCGACGTTGTTAAAAGCGTGCAGGCACAGCTGGACCGGTACAAAACGGGTATTCAAATTCAAACGGTCAATATTCAAAACGTGCAGCCGCCAGAGCAAGTGCAAGCGGCTTTTGACGATGCACTCAAAGCCGGTCAAGACCGTGATCGCCTTAAAAACGAAGGCCAAGCTTATGCCAACGACGTGGTTCCCCGTGCCAAAGGTACAGCAGCGCGTTTGAAGGAAGAGGCCGATGGCTACAAAGCCAACGTCATTGCCCGAGCTGAGGGTGATGGTGAGCGCTTCAAGTCGATTCAAGCCGAATATCAAAAAGCACCGCAAGTCACGCGTGACCGCTTGTATTTGGATGCCATGCAATCCATTTACAGCAGTGTGACCAAAGTGGTGGTTGACTCTAAGCAAGGCAACAACATGCTGTATTTGCCCCTAGACAAAATCATGCAAATGACAAATAACCCGAATGCTGACATCACTGTGTTACCTAACACCGCTGTGCCCACCACAGCACCAGTACCTACAGCCACGGTTGATGCCCGTTCACGCGATGCCAGCCGCACGCGTGAGCGCGACGGCCGTTAATCCGTGAATAGTTCTTGGTTAGCCCGCTAAATTAAAAGACAAGCATTATGAATAAATTAGGACTCATCATTTCGTCGCTGCTGATAGGTATTGCGGTGCTAGCATCCACCCTGTTTGTGGTCGACCAGCGCCAGTTTGGCGTGTTGTATTCGTTCGGCCAGATCAAAGAAGTTATCACCGAGCCAGGCTTGCGCTTCAAGCTGCCACAGCCGTTTCAAAACGTGGTTTTCTTAGACCGCAGGGTTTTGACCTTGGACAGCCCTGAAACTGGCTCAATCCAAACCGCCGAGAAGAAAAACTTGGTGGTGGATTGGTTGGTTAAATGGCGTATTGCCGACCCTAAACAATTCATTCGCAATAACTCCGGCGGTGCAACTATTTCTACCGCTGAGCAGCGTTTGACCTCAGTCGTGCAAGATGCTTTAAATTCAGAAGTGACCAAGCGCACGGTCAAGGATGTTTTATCAACCGACCGCGACAAAATCATGCAAGGCGTGCAGCAGCGTTTGGTAGATGATGCCAAGACCTTTGGTATTGAAATTGTCGATGTGCGTATCAAACGCGTGGACTTTCCAGCTTCGGTGGCCGATTCGGTTTACCAGCGTATGAAGTCTGAACGTCAACAAGTTGCCAACGAGTTGCGTTCGACTGGTGGCGCTGAAGGCGAAAAAATTCGCGCTGATGCTGACCGCCAGCGCGACATTTTGGTGGCTGAAGCTTATCGCGATGCACAAAAAGTAAAGGGAGAGGGCGATGCCAAGGCATCTGCTATCTACGCGGAGTCTTTTGGCCGCGATCCACAATTTGCCCAGTTTTACCGTAGTTTGGATGCTTACAAAGCCAGTTTCAGCAAGAAAAGTGATGTTTTGGTGCTCGACCCTAATTCATCAGAGTTCTTCAAAACCATGCGTAACGGCGGAAGTGGCGGCGGTTCAATTGGCGTGGGCGCAAAAACCAAGTAAATCTTGCTTAACTTCGATACAAAGCAAAGCCATTTCGAGGTATAATTGAATGGCTTTGCATGTTGCAAGGCGCACGTTAGCCGAACTTCCAATGGCTGGCGCAAGTTGTATTAGCAAGTAATATTTAAATTCAGGAAATTCAAATGATCGCATCATCGATTAAAGCCGAAGTCGTCAAGGCCAATGCGCGTAGCGCTAACGATACAGGTAGCACCGAAGTCCAAGTGGCTTTGTTGACAGCTCGTATCAACGAACTCACCCCCCATTTTAAGTTGCACGCCAAAGACCATCACGGTCGTCGCGGCTTGCTGCGTATGGTTAACAGCCGTAAGAGCTTGCTGTCCTATTTGAACCGCAAAGACCACGACCGTTATGTTGCGTTGATCGCGAAATTGGGTCTTCGTAAGTAATTTCATTTTTCAAAAATGAAAATATGCCTGAGTCAGTACTTCTTAGTACTATTAACTCAGGCATTTTCGTTTCAGAGAAGAAAGTAGAGAATACGAGCTGTGTCATTCCAAAAGTCACGTAAAACTAACTAACTTGTTGATTTTTAAGTGTTTTTTGGAATGGCATTGTGTTCATGGTTTCTGCTCTGAATAGTAGCAATTCGCATTGAATTGCATTTTCGGTGACTTGATGGTTTGTAAATATCACTACAACATCAGATTCAAGCACCATATTTAGGAGCTACAAAATGACAATGTTCAAAAAAGTATCGAAAACATTCCAGTGGGGTGCTAACACCGTCACCATGGAAACCGGAGAAATCGCACGCCAATCTAGCGGCGCTGTTCTGTTAGACATGGATGGCACCGTGGTTTTGGCCACTGTCGTCGGCAAAACCGAAGGCAAAGCAGGGCAAGATTTCTTCCCTTTAACCGTGGATTACCTCGAAAAAACCTACGCTGCTGGCAAAATTCCAGGCAGCTTTTTCAAGCGTGAAGGCCGTCCAAGCGAGTTTGAAACGCTCACTAGCCGCCTGATTGACCGCCCAATTCGCCCGTTGTTTCCAGAAGGTTTCTTCAACGAAGTGCACGTGGTGGTTCACACTGTCTCTTTGAACCCTGAGGTTGATGCTGACATCGCAGCGTTGATCGCTGTTAGCGCGGCATTGTCCGTCAGCGGCATCCCATTCAGCGGCCCTATCGGCGCAGCCCGCGTCGGTTACGTCAATGGCGAATATGTCTTGAACCCAGGCAAAACAGCGCGTTTAGGTTCCATCATGGACTTGGTCGTTGCGGGTACAGAATCTGCCGTCTTGATGGTGGAATCAGAAGCGCAACAGCTCAGCGAAGAAATCATGCTTGGCGCGATCGTTTTTGGCCACGAGCAAGGCAATATCGCCATCAACGCGATTCACGACTTGGTGCGTGACGCAGGTAAACCAGTCTGGGACTGGAAAGCACCTGCTAAAGACGAGCCAATGATTGCAAAAATCGACGGTTTGGCGAAAGATAAACTCGTTGCGGCTTACCAAATCCGCAACAAGCAAGCCCGTACACAAGCTTGCCGCACGGCTTACTCTGAAGTCATGTCTGCCCTGAAAGCAGAAGGCGCTGAGTTTGACAAAGTCGCGATTGAAGGCTTGTTGTTTGAAATCGAAGCCAAAATCGTTCGTAGCCAAATTTTGGCAGGTGAGCCACGCATTGACGGTCGCGACACGCGCACCGTTCGTGCGATTGAAATCCGCAACAGCGTGTTACCACGCACCCATGGCTCAGCTTTGTTCACACGCGGTGAAACGCAGGCTTTGGTGGTGACGACACTCGGTACAGAGCGCGATGCGCAGCGTATCGACGCGCTGTCTGGCGACTTTGAAGACAACTTCATGTTGCACTACAACATGCCTCCGTTCGCTACTGGCGAAACTGGCCGCGTTGGTACGCCAAAACGCCGCGAAATCGGTCACGGCCGTTTGGCTAAACGTGCTTTGATTGCAGTTTTGCCTAGCAAAGAAGAATTCCCGTACACCATGCGTGTGGTGTCTGAAATCACAGAATCTAACGGTTCATCATCCATGGCATCTGTCTGCGGTGGTTGCCTGTCCTTGATGGACGCTGGCGTGCCTTTGAAAGCACATGTGGCTGGTATCGCGATGGGTTTGATTAAAGACGGCAACCGTTTTGCTGTTTTGACCGATATTTTGGGCGACGAAGACCATTTGGGCGACATGGATTTCAAGGTTGCAGGTACGACCAACGGTATTACGGCGCTGCAAATGGACATCAAAATCCAAGGCATCACCAAAGAAATCATGCAAGTTGCTTTGGCACAAGCCAAAGAAGCGCGCATCCACATTTTGGGCAAAATGCAAGAAGCCATGGGCGAAGCCAAGACCGAAGTGTCTAACTTTGCACCAAAACTGTACACCATGAAGATCAATCCGGAAAAAATCCGTGACGTGATCGGCAAGGGTGGCGCGGTGATTCGTGCTTTGACAGAAGAGACGGGTTGCCAGATCAACATCAACGAAGACGGCACGATCACCATTGCGGCGACGGACGGTGCTAAGGCTGAAGAGGCGAGACGCCGCATTGAGCAAATCACCGCTGAAGTCGAAATCGGCAAAATCTACGAAGGCCCTGTGACCAAGATTTTGGATTTCGGCGCTTTGATCAACCTGTTGCCAGGCAAAGACGGTTTGCTGCACATCAGTCAAATCGCCCACGAGCGCGTTGAAAAAGTGACGGATTACCTCAAAGAAGGTCAAATCGTCAAAGTCAAGGTCATGGAAACCGACGAAAAAGGTCGCGTGAAGTTGTCCATGAAGGCTTTGATGGACCGTCCTCAGCAAGAGCAGGGCAACTAAAATTAAGGTGAAGTCGGGGAGTAAAATTCGCTATTTTTGCTATATAAATAGTAGCTGTTCAGGCAATAAATAAGCCGGATAGAGCGGATTTTATCCCCCTTAAATCCGCTATAAAAAATATAGCAAATTTTGCCTTTACTTTAAATTGC
>JAYUJX010000222.1:0-1780 GCA_043764955.1 Polaromonas sp. | reverse complement strand
CCTCACCGCCGATGAATGCCACTGGGCATTGCAAGGGGTGGCGTTTGATGAGACGGTCTAAGTTGTGTGGCAGGGTGTTGTAAAACGCGGTTTCTATCGCGCGATCAAAGCTCAGCACGCGTTTGCCAGTTTTTACATCATCGTGGGTGCAGTGGGTGATGTAATCTTGCAGCATTTGCGGGTGCCATCTGGCAAACATTTTCTTGCTGGCAAAGTGCGCCAGTGCTGCATCAGCGCTGTCCCAGTTGTAGCGGCGGTTTTGGCTGATTTTGCCGGGTGAGATAGAGCCTACGAGTTGTGTGACCTTCGCAAATTGCAAAGTCTTCGCCCGCCAGCCGCCCAATATAGGTGAATCCAACAGAACCACACCGCGCGACAATTCGGGGTGTTTGCAGCTGGTCATCAAGCTCAAAAAACCGCCCAAAGAGTGGCCGACCATATAAGCAGGTTCGCCCGCTTTTTGCACTTCAGCAGCGGCAAACTGCGCCAGTTCTTTCGCAATGTGCGGCCAGTTGCTGGTGACGGGCAATTGTGGGTTATGCCCAAACTTTTCAACGGCTTTGACGGTGTGACCCCGCGCCCGTAGGCTGCGAAACAGCACGCCATAAGTCCCTGCAGGAAAGCTGTTGGCGTGGGAGAAAATAATCAATGCCATAGATAAATCCGTAAATACAAATAAAGTCTGCCATTCCCGCGAAGGCGGGAATCCATCGTGGCGCTTGTGGATTCCCGCCTTCGCGGGAATGACGAGTTCCGGTGTTAAATCAGTTTTTCGGTTTCGTTGGTGATTTTTTTCAGCGGCAAGCTACGTACAGTTGCCACACGTAAAGGGATTTCAGTTTTACCGCCATTCCACACCGGGTCTTCAATGCTGTCAAACACCTCACGCAGGCGCTGCCCCCACGTGTTGTGCAGCATCTTGAAGTAGGGGTTGTTTTCATCAATACAAACCACTTTGTCGGTTTGAAATTGGTCCGCTTCGTACACGACTAAATCCAAAGGTAAACCAACGGATAGATTTGATTTCAGCGTCGAATCCATAGACACCAGTGCACATTTAGCTGCTTCGTCCAAAGGCGTGGTTGGGGTGATCACGCGGTCCAGCACAGGTTTGCCGTATTTGGATTCGCCCACCTGGAAGTAAGGCGTTTCTGGCGTGGCTTCAATGAAGTTACCCGCTGAATACACCTGAAACAGGCGCATGCCTTCGCCTTTGATCTGGCCACCCAGCACCATCGACACGTTGAATTCGACACCCGCCAAGCGCAGCGATTCGGCATCACGCTCATACACGCGGCGAATCGCTGCACCCAGAACGCGGGCGGCGTCGAACATGCTTTTGGCGTTCCAGATCGTGATGGCCTCAGACTCGGGCGTATCTTTGAGCTGCTCGATCTGCAAAATTTCGCGCACCGATTGCGATATCGACAAATTACCCGCAGACAACAGCACCATGAAGCGCTCTTGCGGCTTCTCGTACACGATCATTTTGCGGAAGGTGCTGATCTGGTCCAGGCCAGCATTGGTGCGGGAGTCCGATAAAAAAACCAAGCCGGCGTTGAGTTTGATGGCGACGCAATATGTCATAAAAATACCAAAAGAAGGTTCAGAAGTAAACTAGAGTAATTTTTTAAGGGAATACAGAGCTTCAAGCGCTTCTTTGGGGCTCAAATTGTCTGGATTCAGCGCGGTTAAAGCTGATTCTAAAGTGCTGGAGGTTTCAATCTCCAAAGCAGAGGGCACGTTGAACAGATCAACTTGGCTTTGCGATTCTGACTGT
>JAYUJX010000221.1:0-6368 GCA_043764955.1 Polaromonas sp. | reverse complement strand
CCAGCGCCGCGAGCACCGTATCCGAGAGCTGATGGGATGATCAGTGTGCGTGAGCCGCCAATTTTCATGCCTTCAAAGCCTTGGTCCCAGCCTGCGATCACTTGGCCAGCGCCCAGTGAGAAGGCGAATGGCTGGCCACGGTCTTTGCTGGAGTCAAACTTCGCACCTTGCACACCGTCGTTGAACAACCAGCCGGTGTAATGCACGTGCACGTGGTGGCCTTTTTGCGCCTCGCTGCCCGTGCCGACGACGGTGTCAATGTATTGCAAACCTGTTGATGTGGTGATTGTGTTGCTCATGGTTTTCCCTTAAATATTGAAGTGTTCTAAAACAATTTTTACAAACGATTCTTGAAAAAGAATAAAAAAAGGACAGTGTAATCTGTCCTTGTGGGGTTGTTTGCGTTTTTCAGTCAACGCAAACAAATCGAAAAATTACTTTTTCTTAGCTTGGTTGTTGACCCATTTTGTAGCAAACGACGGTAACTCACCCAAACGGCGCAACAAATCTGCACCAGCACTGGTGACGATATAGCCGTTGTCATTGTGGTTGATCAAACCCGCTTCACGCATTTCTTTGATGCGTGTGTTGAGGGTGTTAGGCGTCACACCGCCTACGCTGTCTTGCAACAAGCGGAAGGTTTGCGGGTGGCCATCTTTCAATGCCCACAAGACGCGAATCGCGTAACGTGACTCTAGCAAACCTAGCAGTTGGGCTACTGCTGCATTTTCTTTTGTACTCATAGATCTATATCTCCTGAAGCGCGCACACATTTAAGAATGTGGCAATGTTGTTATAAAAAACTAACTGAACTAAAAATTCTTGAACATGTCAAAGACAGCCGAAGTGATTGTTAACATATCTTTATAAACCAAATATAGCTTAAAAGCTAGGTTGCTCCTAGTTTTATAGCTATCTTTTTGCCATTTTTAGATAAAAAACTGACATTAAATTGTCAAAAATCCCACAAATTCACCGATTCCATCCCCTAAACAGGGGATGGAATCTTGTAAACGAAAGCTTCATCGAAGTCTTAGAGGTTACTTACAAGCAAGAATCTTGTATCTGGTAATCTCAGAGCGTATCAATAAAGCTACGCAACTTGTCTGAACGAGTTGGGTGCTTGAGTTTACGCAGCGCTTTGGCTTCGATTTGGCGAATCCGCTCACGCGTCACGTCAAACTGCTTGCCCACTTCTTCCAGCGTGTGGTCGGTGCTCATTTCGATACCGAAACGCATGCGCAGCACTTTGGCTTCGCGTGGTGTCAAGCCATCCAAAATGTCTTTCACAACATCACGCAGACCGGCCTGCATCGCCGCTTCCAGCGGTGCCGTGTTGTGGCCGTCTTCGATGAAATCGCCCAGGTGCGAATCGTCATCGTCACCAATCGGTGTTTCCATCGAGATCGGTTCTTTCGCAATTTTCATGATCTTGCGAATCTTATCTTCTGGAATCTCCATGCGCTCAGCCAACATGCCGGCGTCTGGCTCAAAGCCAAACTCTTGCAAATGCTGACGGCTTAAGCGGTTCATCTTGTTGATGGTTTCAATCATGTGAACCGGAATACGAATCGTGCGTGCTTGGTCGGCGATAGAGCGGGTGATAGCTTGGCGAATCCACCATGTTGCGTAGGTGGAGAATTTGTAGCCACGGCGGTATTCAAACTTGTCCACGGCTTTCATCAAACCGATGTTGCCTTCTTGAATCAAGTCCAAGAACTGCAAACCACGGTTGGTGTATTTTTTCGCAATTGAAATCACCAGGCGCAAGTTCGCCTCTATCATCTCTTTCTTAGCCGCACGTGAGCCGCGTTCGCCTTCGTTCATGCGTTTGTTGATGTCTTTGAGGTGGTCAATCGGCACAACAACGCGCGCTTGCAAGTCCGCCAGCTTTTGCTGAATGTCTTGCACGGGTGGAATGTTTCGCGCCATGATCACGCTCCACGGCTTGCCCGCCGCAGCTTGCTTTTCAATCCATTTCAAATCTAACAAATGCGATGGTGCAGGCTTGTTGTTTTTGTCGCGGCCACTGAATTCCGCAATAAACGTAGCTTGCGGGTAACCACATTTGTCGACGATGATGCGGCGCAGTTCGCGCTCTTTTTTACGCACATCTTCCACCTGGGCACGCAGCAAATCGCAGAGCTTTTCAATCGTTTTTGCAGTGAATCGAATCTTCATCAATTCTTCTGACAATAGCGCTTGCGCTTTCATGTAGGCGGGTGTTCCGTAGCCTTCTTTGTCGTAGATTTTGTGGACTTTTTCAAAGTAATCACGGATGATTTCGAAGCGGCGCATCGCTTCCACTTTCAACTCTTCCAATTTGCGGGTCAGCGCTTTAGAGCCGCCTTTGCCATCGTCATCGTCGGCTTCGTCAAACTCGTCAAAGTCTTCTTCCGCCACATAGTCGTCGGCTTCGTTGATGTTGGAAAAACCGTCCACCACAGAAGAAATAATCACCTTGGTGCCCGGCTGGTTGATTTCTTCCATCATCGCGAAGATTTCAGCAATCGTCGCCGGACTCTCGCTGATGGCTTCCATCATGCGCATCAAACCGCCTTCAATCCGCTTGGCAATTTCAATCTCGCCTTCACGCGTCAACAGTTCAACCGTTCCCATCTCGCGCATATACATACGCACAGGGTCTGTGGTGCGACCAAACTCGCTGTCAACCGTCGCAACAGCGGCTTCTGCGGCTTCTTCGGCCTCTTCGTCAGAAGCAACCGTTTCGCCAGAATTCAAAATCGCGTCAACATCAGGCGTTTGTTCAAACACCGACACGCCCATATCTTTCAACATGCCAATCACCACGGCCAAGGTTTCAGCATCAACCAGTTTGTCGGGTAAGTGGTCAGAAATCTCACCGTGCGTCAAATAACCACGGGTTTTACCGAGCTTGATCAACGCCTTCAAGCGCGTACGGCGAATCGCCAAGTCTTCTTCCGACAACACGGTATCGTCCAAGCCGAATTCTTTGATCAGCGCGCGCTCTTTCGCTTTGCTGATTTTCATCCGCAAAGGTTTGATTTTTTCGCCATTGGCATTCAACGCAATGGCGACAGGCTCACCCACCAAATCGTCTTCAATATCAGACAAATCTGCATCGCCCGGAGGTGCAATCGAGCCTTTTGGTTTGGGGCCACGTTTGGCACCTTTTTTGACTTCTTTCTCCGCAGTTTTGGCTGCTGGTTTTGCAACAGGTTTCGCAGCAGCTTTGGCTACTTTTTCAACTTTAACTTCAACCGTTTTTTCAGCAGGTTTGGCGGTTGTTTTGACAACTTTTTCACCAGGCTTGGGCGCACGTTTTAAAACGGGAGCTGGTATATCTTTACTTTTCGATGCGGGCACAGGTTTCACTTTCGGGGCGGGTTTGACGACCGCTTTCACTGTTTTTTTAGCAACTGGCTTTATGACTGACTTTTTGGTAGGCATGATTTGAGACCTCAAATGGACAAAACAACAATACGCAAGACGACAACAAACTAGGCACTTGTCCAAGCTAAAAGCGAGGCAATGCAATAACAAAACGCTAAAACAAAAAAGTTATAGGCTAAAAATTCAGAGAAAACGAGACAAAAACGAGAATTAAAGAGATTTAAATTGAAATACACAGGCAAGATGTAGGGCGAACATTTGGAATGCAATCCTTGCGGTAGGTGGCGCGTGTGAGTTAATTCACTGATGGCCTGTGTCCGGAGGTGTTGCTGTCGCTCTTGCCAAAGAATGGATTATACCAAATTCGGCCTGTCGTTTTGCTGCGAAAACTTGCAAGAGCTTGAATTTGCAAGCTTTTTAGTCAAATTATCAAGCTGCTGGAACGAGAGATGCTTCCAGTTTTTTACGCCGTTCGACAATGTCTTTGTACTTAGCCAGCTGTGTCGGGTCGGCTTTGGCGGCTTCAATCACCTCGGTTTCCAGCGCTTTGAGGCGGTCAATGTGCATGCGGTTGAGCAGGGCGCGCAGCTCTTGTTGCGCTTCGCGGGTGGCATCTTGCGAGTTGGCTTCTGCTTTTTCGTCGTCTTTTTTAGGCGTTTCCGCCATCAATTTCAGCACAAACGGCTCTAATGCCGCGCCCCGCAGCCCTTCGCGTAATGCCCCCCAGGGCAACGCGCCGTGGTCGTGCAGCTGCGCCTCTAGCCAAACAAACAGGGCACCTGCGGGGGCAGGCTGCTCGCACAACATAGCGTGATCGTCGTGCGACATGGCGTCCCACAAACTCGTCGCGCTGAGCAGCAGCCGCGCCGCATGGTCAGCACGACCCGTTGGCTGCACGCGGCCATGTACGCGGCTAGTCATCTGATTTTGACCTTCTTTCGTGCCGAATTTAGAGTTTGAAAACTGCCCTGAGCCAGCGTATTTATTGCCTGAGGCGCTATTATTTTTATAGTAATCTTTTTTCGATGAATAACTCTCAACCGGGCTGCCATCGGCATTATAGGTTTTTTCAGCCTTGAAGCCGCTCTTGAAATTGTTGGAGTTGCCGTTTGAATTGTTGTAGTTGCTGCGGTAGCCGCCACCTTCACCGCTGTTGTTATTTGAGTATTTTGATTTGCTAGGTGGTAGTTTTGCCGCAGCCGCGCTATCCCAAATCTCGGTCAACTCACGGGTGCTGAGTTGCACCAAATCCGCAATTTCCCCCAATAACTGGCGTTTTAACGCACCTTCTGGCATGGCTGACCACAGTGGATTCGCATTGCTGGCCAGTCTCGAGCGGCCTTCCATGGTGTTCAAATCGCAGCCTTCGCGGGCAGCGTCGATCAAAAAGCGCGACAACGGTGTCGCCTCGCTCACATAGCGTGAAAACGCTTCTTTGCCAAACTCGCGGATAAAGCTATCCGGGTCGTGCTCCGCAGGTAAAAACAGAAATTTGACGTTGCGCACGTCGGTTGCAAACGGAATCGCGCCGTCCAAAGCTTTACGCGCCGCACGTCGCCCCGCCGCATCGCCATCAAAGCTGAAAACGACAGAGTCTGTGAAGCGAAACAGCTTTTGCACATGGTCCGTAGTACACGCCGTGCCCAGCGTCGCCACCGCGTTGGGGAAACCCAGCTGCGCCAGCGCCACCACGTCCATATAGCCCTCGGTCACCAGCGCGTAGCCATATTCGCGCAAGTGAGCGCGCGCTTCAAACAGCCCATACAGCTCGCGCCCCTTGCTAAAAACGGGCGTTTCGGGCGAGTTCAAATACTTCGGTGTGCCTTCGAAAAGCACCCGCCCGCCAAAGCCAATGCATTCGCCTTTGACATTGCGAATCGGAAACATCATGCGGTCGCGGAATCGGTCGTAGCGCTTTTCTGTCGCCTTGTCGCCGTCGCCATTTTCATTGTTGGTGATGACGAGGCCACTTTCTGCCAACAACGGGTCGTCGTAATCGGGGAACACACTCGCCAAACTGCGCCAGCCCTCAGGCGCGTAGCCCAGGCCAAACTGCTTGGCAATCTCGCCACTCAGTCCCCGACCTTTGAAGTAGTCGATGGCTTTGGGCGAGTTTTTCAGGTGTTTTTTGTAGGCATCGCAGGCTTTTTCCAGCACATCCGTCAGCGTCGCCTGTTTTTGCCGCTGCTCCGCAGCGCGGGCGCGGTCTTGCGGCGAGCCTTCTTCCTCAGGCACCTGCATACCGTACTGCTGTGCCAAATCCTTCACCGCCTCCACAAAACTCATCCCGCCGTGATCCATCAAAAAGCTGATCGCATTGCCATTTTTGCCGCAGCCAAAGCAATGGTAAAACTGCTTGGTCGGGCTCACGCTGAACGACGGCGATTTCTCCCCATGAAACGGGCACAAGCCCATAAAGTTCGCGCCACCCTTCTTCAGCTGAACGTAGCGACCCACGATGTCAACGACATCAGCGCGGGCGATGAGTTCTTGGATGAAGGAAGCAGGGATGGCCATGGAGTGATTGTAGGATTCTTTACCTCGGCTGGTAGAAGCTTCACTCGACCGCCAACCGTCAAATGAAAGCTCCCCTTTCACCCGGCTGGGTGAGAGGGGTTGGGGGTGAGCGGGGAAAACAAGCCAGCTTACGTAGTAAAAATGCTATGATTTAAATAGCAGTTTAGGCATTAAATACGCTGGCTAGAGCCATAAATAACCTCTAAAACAGCTTAATTCATCATTAATCCCCCAAAACCACCCCTTCCCACCGTGGATCCGCTCCGCCAAAGAACCCGTCATAGGTCGCCGCATTAGGCGAAGTCGTCCGCTCAATCGCCTGCAGTCCACTGGTCATCTCAATCTCCCGAATCTCATGCCCTTTGGCTTTCAGGGCTTCGACGACAGCGGGTGGAAAGCGCTTGGCCTCCAAAATGCTGGGGCCGTTGAGGGAGCCGAAGTTTGGCAGGTTGATGGCTTCTTGGGCATTCATGCCC
>JAYUJX010000220.1:0-1791 GCA_043764955.1 Polaromonas sp. | reverse complement strand
GGCTCATCGGCAAAAACTTGGCCGTGCCAAAGCGGGCCGCCCAGTGCTTTTTGTAGCTGTTGAGCGGCTTGGCGGCGCGAGCGAAGAGGGAGACGTCGGGAGGGGCGTTCATAAGGTGATTCAAACGGACTTGGGGAAACCCCTTAGTGTAAGGTTTAACGCTGTTTTCTGCTAATTTGTCTCTGAAATCCGTTGGTTGAAGGGCATTTGAAGACTTTGTAAGGTTAAGATTGAAGCATGCAGCCAGTCTCAGAAATACCCAATTCCCCAGTTTCGCGTCCCCAACCCACCTCACTATCCGACCTGTTTTGGTCCATGACCTGGCTGGCTTTGCAGGGTTTTGGCGGGGTTTTAGCGGTGGTGCAGCGGGTTTTGGTCGATGAAAAACGCTGGTTGACCAACGAAGAATTCATCGAAGACTGGGCGGTGGCGCAGATTTTGCCCGGCCCTAACGTGGTGAATCTGGCGCTGATGATTGGTGACCGCTACTTTGGCCTGCGTGGCGGTTTGGCAGCTTTGGCGGGGATTTTGACTTTTCCGCTGCTGGTGGTTTTGGTTATTGCCGCTTTGTTTGCCAGCGTGGCTGATATGCCCATGGCGCAAGGGGCGCTCAAAGGCATGGGTGCTGTGTCGGCTGGGCTGATTGCGGCTGTAGGGTTGCGACTGGTCACCGCATTGAAGGTAAATGTGATTTCAGCCAGCGTATGTATTGTCTTAGCAGCTATGACATTTATAGCAATTGCGATACTACGGATTCCGCTGGCGTGGGTTTTGCTGGGCTTGGGGGCGATTGCAACGCTCTGGGCTTACCGACAAATCGGTGCGATAGAACAATCTAGTATAGGAGGCAAGTCATGATTTTGAGCTTAACTGCCGCCGATTGGTTGAGCCTGTTCACCCATTTCGCCACCTTGTCGCTGTTGGCCGTGGGCGGCGCGATCACGACTGCGCCCGATATGCAGCGCTATTTGGTGACGGAGCAGCATTGGCTGACAGACGCGCAATTCACATCCAGCGTTGCCCTGGCGCAAGCTGCACCGGGGCCGAATGTGTTGTTTGTCGCACTGATGGGCTGGAATGTGGGTTTGAACGCTGGCGGCGGCTTGCAGGCGGGGTGGATGGGCTTAGGCTATGCGCTGTTTGGCGTGTTTGTCACCATGTTTGGCATCATGCTGCCCAGTACGATGTTGACTTTCATGGCTGCCCGCTGGGGACACCGAAACCGCGAGCTGCGTATCGTCCGCGCTTTCAAGCAGGGCATGGCTCCCATCGTCATTGCCTTGTTGATAGCGACCGGCTGGTTGCTGATTGCTGGTCACAACCAACCTGCCAAAGATTGGCCGCTGTGGTTGCTAGCGGTGACTTGTATGCTTTTGGTGTGGATAACGAAGATTCACTTGCTTTGGCTGTTGGGAGCAGGGGCGCTGCTTGGAGCGCTGGGCTTGGTTTAACAGCCGTTTATTCAGAGATTTTTGTAGGCGCGGCAAATTTGGCAATCGGGTCGTCTTGACCCGCTGCAGCTAACTTTTCTTTTTGATTGACGTCATAAAAAGACGCAAAAACTTGGTTGACTGTGCGTGTTTCAGGTAAAACATAAACCATGCCATCCGACTTTTTGAATGACGCATGCAGCGCAGTTTTAAAGAAATTGACAGGCACGTTAACGCAGCCAAAAGAAATGCGTCGTTCGCTGGGCAACGGCGATGATAAGCGTTCGGCGCGGCGCTCTTCAGGCTTGCCTTTGACGACAGCGTGGAATGAAACCGCACTGTCGTAATCAATCCAAACGAT
>JAYUJX010000219.1:0-1794 GCA_043764955.1 Polaromonas sp. | reverse complement strand
TAGTCGACGCACTTCCTGACACGAAGGTTTCAATTATACAGTTGAACAATGAGACTCTGCGAGTGCGAAAGCTTAATGACGATCTACTGGTAAGCAATACATATCAAAATACAAGTCAATGTCGAATCCAAAATTCTCTTGCTGATGGAAACTCAATGCATTCTTAACAAGCAGACACTGGTCGGGTGCAGTTTGCAAAATATTCAGAAAACGAAATTAGGAAGAAAATTATCAGACTTTTCTCGAAGAGCACAACAAGATTACAAGGAATTCTTGTTCTGCCTTGCTGACAAAGACATTCCGATAGATTGGAATAAAACAACAGCTTACAACAAGAAAGTTTCAGCTGCAAGGAAAAAAGCACGACTGGATAAAGAAGGGGTAAGTCAATATCAATATAACAACGTAACACCGTCAACAAACAATCGGATACTAATTTGATTAATGAAAATGGCAGTTGGCAAACGAAACTGAGCCTATCGACGCGAAGACAACACAGATAAATGTCTCGCAGGTACGGCATATTAAGTTAAATTGCATTACTCTTATTGACTTCTCTAATTCTAATATCCCACTCCCATGACAGACGCGTACGAAAACAGTTAAAAGACAGCAATTACAGAGATATACCTCAGAAGACAACATAGATGTACGTAACAATACAAATAATTATCGTAATATTGAGACGCCTTATTTGCTGTATGTACGTTTTTTAACGCAGCAAAATGATATGAGTACTCTTATAGACGAGGACGATGGCTAACAGACCCAAGTGTCTACCACCTGTGACATACAAGAGATTACGGTAAGCTTGTTAAATAAGACAACAATATAAATAAAAAAAGATAACAGTTCAAAATGTAATAATCAATACATCGTTAAATAGGACGAGATACGGCCAGTAAATGAACCTGCAGCACTGATGCAAACAGCTAGTCAATCTGCAGCAGAGGTGTCCGAAATAGTCTATGATACTGAGGCCGAGGTACTCCACATACTGAGTGAAGTTGAAGCAGAGGTAAACATAACATAATAACTAATACTAGACAATTATGTAACATGGTTTTCAGCGTTTTAATAAGTTAACACATATTTTAACTTCTTAAAATTTTAACTACCTTGAATAGATGAATCATGTAATAATAAAATTGAGATGTTTAACTACTACAAAGCAGGAAGAATTTAAATTTATAATTAATTGCTTTTTTGAGAACAACCAAAATGATAATGAACAAAATGAGACATTCAGAATACCAAATGTAACAATCAACGCTCTAATAGGTAATAAATCGCAGAGCGATGCAGTAGTTTCCGTACACGAACTTAGTACTGTATTAAATGAAACCATAGTCACAAATATTATTACAGCACCTTCACTTACTGAAAAGATAACAATTAATAACACAGAGTAATATTCACCGACCAATGAAAATAGTTACTCAAATACAACAACAAATAATTTACAAGTACTCGGACAAACAAATAATACAGCGTTAGCTACAATAACAACATTAGTAGAAATAACAAGAATTAATAATCAAAGAGTGCATAGACCTAGCCAATCGAAAACAAAATGGACCCCATACAATATAACAATTACAATAAGAAACAGGAATACATGTACAATTCCAGTAACAACATTTTTCAGTTCCGCAAGCCAGCCAAGAGTTGGTCGTGGGCAAAACTTAACAAAAATTGCTAAAGTAAGAACAGACGAGGAGCTACTAAGTGACGAAATCGATTTATATATAAATCATTTAAATGACAAACACAAATTGGCTAAAATAACAGACA
>JAYUJX010000218.1:0-6446 GCA_043764955.1 Polaromonas sp. | reverse complement strand
AAGCCATTCACCGCATCTTGTGCTGCGACGAAAGCGCCTGTAATACTGGCTGTGCGGGTCCCGCCGTCGGCTTGAATCACGTCGCAATCGAGGTGAATCGTGCGTTCGCCCAGTTTCTTCAGGTCAAACACCGCACGCAGAGAGCGGCCAATCAGGCGCTGAATCTCTTGCGTTCTGCCACTTTGCTTACCTCGCGCGGCTTCGCGGTCGCTGCGGGTGTGGGTGGCGCGGGGCAGCATGCCGTATTCGGCGGTGACCCAGCCTTCGCCACTGCCACGTTTGTGGGGCGGTACTTTTTCTTCGACAGACGCGTTGCACAGCACTTTGGTGTTGCCAAACTCGATGAGCACCGAGCCTTCGGCATAGTTTGTGTAATTGCGGGTGATGCGCACGGGGCGCAGCTCATTGGCTTGGCGGTTGCTGCTGCGTACAAAAATAGGCTTATTAGCGGTCATGACTGAGCTTTCTGGGAATTTATAAAGAAGGTAGAGATAATTATTCTACCTAGAGCAAAACGCTAATTTTCAGGCATCCGCCCGATAATTTGCCAATGCCGATTGCAGCTCAAAAACAGATTGTGGTCTGTCCAAAGGATCAAGGGACATGCACCATTCGACGACTTCTATGAGCTTGTCGGAATAGTTAGCAGAAGCTTTCTTGAGCAACATGCCAGGCACGGGGTCGTTGGCACGGCGCTTCACCACTTCTGGCGGCGGGTAACCAATCATCATGGAATACATACAAGCGCCAATGGCATAGATGTCTGTCCATGGGCCTAGCTGGGTTTCGCGTCTGTACATTTCTGGCGCAGCAAAACCTGGGGTGTACATGGGTTGCGTGAAGTTGCCGTCTTTGTTCAGCACTTCACGGGCAGCGCCAAAGTCGATCAAAGCCGCCGAATCATCGTCTGTGACAAACAAATTCGCCGGTTTGATGTCCAAATGCAGCATTTTGTTTTGATGCACCACCCGCAAACCCTGCAATATTTCATCAAAAACACTGCGAATAGTTGATTCGCTAAATGCTTTGCCAGCTGCAATTTGCCGCCCCGCCATGATGAAATCTTGCAGCGTTGCGCCTTGCAAGTAGTTCATCACCAAATAAACAGTTTCGTTTTGTCTGAAAAAATTGAGCACACTCACCACCGATGGGTGCGATATTTGCGCCAAAGAGCGACCTTCTTCAAAGAAGCTTTTTAAGCCCAAGCGGTATAGCGACAGCTTGTCAGGCAAAACTTGCGGCGCTAATTGCCCCTCCATGCGCGACGCTAGCGACGCTGGCAAATATTCCTTGATCGCCACCATCTGCTTGTTGGCATCTACGGCCAAGTAAACCAAGCTAAATCCGCCTTCTGAAACTTGACGGACAATGGTGTACCCATTCAGCACCGTATTGGTGGGTAGTGGGGCAAGTTTAGCTTTCGTCATATAGGGAATTTTAATCATGGCAGTTTACAGCATGACCGGCTATGCAAGCACAGCAACAGCCTTGGCAAGTGGTACTTTGGGTGAAATACAACTTTCAGTCGAGATTCGATCCGTCAACAGCCGTTTTTTAGACGTTTCGTTCAGGTTGCCTGATGAATTGCGACAAAACGAACCTGCACTCAGAGCGTTGATCACCGCAAACATCAAACGTGGCAAGGTTGAAATACGCGCTGCGCTTGAAAACTCTTTGCAGAATTTGCCTGTGAAGCCATCTGCAACGATTTTAGAGCAGTTACAAACAATTGAGAAAGACATTCAAACTACTTTGAAAGACGCCCGTAGCCTCAGCGTTGCTGATGTGCTTCGTTTGTCGGGCTCAACAGCGAATACATTTAAAAACAACACGGAAACAGCGCAATCCGTACTAAGTTTGACGCAAACAGCCTTGCAAGACTTACTCGCCTCACGCGAACGCGAGGGTGCGCGGCTGACGTTGATGCTGCAATCGCATTCAGGGCAACTTCGCACCTTGGCAGCGCAAGCTGGACCGCTTGTACCCATGCTGGTGGCGCAGCAACGCAGCAAGTTTATGGATCGTTGGAGGGAAGCGCTATCGCTGGGCGGTACAGAAACCGCAGAAATCAGAGCCGAAGCGCACCAAATGGCGATAGATAGAGCGTTAAACGAAGCTACCGCTTTTGCCATACGCATCGATGTTGCCGAGGAATTAACACGCTTAGCCTCGCATTTAGAAGAAATCGAACGGATCTTGCAACAAGGTGGCGAAATGGGCAAGAAGCTGGACTTTTTGATTCAGGAATTGCACCGAGAAGCCAACACCTTGGGTGCAAAATCATCGGTTTTGGAGCTCACGCGGATTTCTGTTGAGATGAAAGTGCTCATCGAACAAATGCGCGAGCAGGTACAAAATATCGAATAAGCATTGAATAAATTGAGAATAATTAAGCGTTGCAGAAGCGCTTGGAAATAAATTCCACAATACTTCTGTAAAATTAGCTATGGATTATCCTGGTCAACTTTACGTCATCGCCGCGCCCAGTGGCGCTGGAAAATCAAGCTTAGTCAAAGCCCTGCTGGAGCTTGATTCCCACGTTCACCCCTCTATTTCACACACCACGCGTGCACCGCGCGGTCAAGAAAAGCACGGGCGCGAGTATTACTTCATTTCTACCGATGAGTTTGACGAAATGGTCAAAACTGGCGCATTTGTCGAATGGGCCAGCGTGCACGGAAGGCAATATGGCACGTCAAAAACCATCATTGAGGACCGTATTTCTAAGGGTGGTGACGTTATTTTGGAGATTGACTTCCAGGGTGCCTTACAAATCCGAAAGATTTTTGCCAATGCTGTGCTTATTTTCATTCTTCCACCGAGCTGGGAAGAATTGCGCTCGCGATTAGAGCGTCGCGGCGAAGACACGCCAGAAGTCATCGATTTACGCCTTAAAAACGCCGCATTGGAGGTCGCGCAGGCCAAAGAATTCGATTTCGTTATAATCAATGAATTGTTTGATCGCGCGCTTTTTGACTTAAAGGCCATCGTTCATGCCCAACGCCTTAAATTTGCAGCCCAACTTCGTGCCAGAGCGCCCGTGTTTGAAGCTTTGCATATTTCCTAGTTTTATCTCGATATTGACGTATCGACCCATTCGCCTTTTATATTTACATTTCGGAGCTACACATGGCACGTATTACTGTTGAAGATTGCTTAGTGCAAATTCCAAATCGCTTTCAATTGGTGTTGGCGGCAACTTATCGTGCTCGCATGCTCAGCCAAGGACATGCGGCCAAGCTTGAATCAAAAAACAAACCTTGCGTCACAGCTTTGCGTGAAATCGCCGAAGGCAAAGTTGGCATTGAAATGCTGCGCAAAGTGCCACTTTGAAGCCATTCCCCACTGAGTTAACGACTCAACCTGTGAATAAGCACCATTATTTGGTGCTTTTTTTTGCCCGTCAGAACGCAAACCATAGCGCAAACCGCTAAAGTGTAGGTATGAGTTCAGATACGAGTACGCCACTCCTCAAGAAAACGCATGACAAGCAAGCGTTAGGGGCAAAGTCGCCTTCAAAAACAGTGCAAAAACCCCCAACTAAAACGACAGCAAAAGCGATGGCAAACGCTGCAGCAGCCAGCTTTGCTGCATTGACCGAAAAATTAGATTACTTAGACAAAACGGACATCGAAGCTGTCCGCCAAGCCTACCGTTTCGCTGACGAATCGCATTTAGGCCAACTTCGGCAAAATGGCGAACCCTACATCACGCACCCTATTGCTGTTGCGGCGCAATGCGCCACCTGGAAGCTGGACGCCCAAGCACTCATGGCCGCTCTGCTGCATGATGCTATTGAAGACTGCGGCGTTACCAAGGCTGAGTTGATTGAACGCTTCGGCTCACCCGTTGCAGAGCTTGTGGATGGCCTGACCAAGCTTGAAAAACTGCAGTTCGATACACGAGAAGAAAATCAAGCCGAATCGTTCCGTAAAATGCTGCTGGCCATGGCCAGAGATGTGCGTGTTATTTTGATCAAATTAGCTGATCGCAGCCACAATATGCGCACTTTGAGCGATATGCCGCGCAGCAAATGGGGGCGTATTTCTTCTGAAACACTAGATATTTATGCACCTATAGCTCATCGTTTAGGCTTAAACCAAACCTACCGAGAGTTGCAAGATTTAGCCTTTCGGCACTTGCAGCCTTGGCGCTACGAGGTACTTTCAAAAGCTATCGCCAAGGCACGGAATCGCAGGCGTGACCTCATTGAAGCGGTACAAGCATCTGTTGAAGCTTCTTTTTCAACAATCAGCATGGACACGCAAATCTTTGGTCGTGAAAAGACGCTTTACTCCGTCTACCGAAAAATGGACGAAAAGCACCTCAGTTTTGCGCAGGTGACGGATATTTACGGGTTTCGCGTGGTTGTGCCGTCTGCACTTGATTGCTACACCGCTCTGGGTTTGATGCATCAACTTTACAAGCCAGTGCCCGGCAAGTTCAAAGATTACATCGCCATTCCTAAAATCAATGGTTACCAATCATTGCACTCAACTTTGGTGGGGCCTGCTGGCGTGAATGTTGAGTTTCAAATTCGAACGCAGGCCATGGACGTGGTGGCAGAGTCTGGCGTTGCTGCCCACTGGCTGTACAAAACAAACGTGCAAGATGCGCAAGTGGCTGATCGCATGGGTTCTAAATGGCTGCAATCGCTTCTAGACATCCATGATGAAACGCGCGATGCGGCAGAGTTTTGGGATCACGTCAAAATTGACCTCTTCCCCGATGCTGTTTACGTTTTTACGCCCAAAAACAAAATCATGTCCATGCCAAGAGGCGCCACCATGGTGGATTTTGCCTATGCCATCCATAGCAATGTAGGCGACCACGCCATCGGCGCAAAGGTCAATGGCAACCAAGTGCCGCTGCGCACCGAACTGAAAAATGGCGACATCATTGAAGTCATCGCTTCACCCTCATCTAATCCAAATCCAGGTTGGTTGGGTTTTGTAAAAACGGGTAGAGCGCGCTCCAAGATTCGTCACTACCTCAAAACCATGGCTCAAACCGAGTCGATTGAGTTGGGTGAAAAACTACTGACGCAAGCGGTACGCGCTGAAGGGTTTCAACAACTTCCCGCTGACTCACAAAACGACCTAGCCATCTGGGACAAGCTTTTGCGTTTCACCGGCAACCGCGACACAGCGGAGCTGATGTCTGACATTGCGCTTGGCAAACGCGTTGGCAGCATCGTTGCCAAGCGTTTGGCTCAATTACTGACCGGTAGCGGTGAAAAACTGAATGCCTTGCTCATCACCAAAGAACGGTTTTTCTCACCAGACTCCTTATCGCAAGGCGCGATTACCCTAGACGGCAGCGAAAACGCATCCGTTAAATTTGCAAGCTGTTGCCGCCCGATTCCTGGCGATGCTGTTTTGGGATACTTGGGTCGGGGCGAAGGCTTGACCATCCACATCGCACAATGCCCTATTGTCAAACGCTTGCGAAACAAAGACGCTGAGCGGTTTATTGTGGTTGAGTGGTCGGATGAACCAGTGCGCAATTTTGAAGTCGGCGTCGTCGCAACGGTCGCTAACGGCAAAGGTGTTTTGGCTAAAGTTGCCGTAACCTTGGCAAACTCAGAATCAGATATTTCACACGTTGACATGGGCTCAGAATACGCGCAAGACGCAACCGATCTGCGTTTTGTCATCTCCGTGCGAGACCGCACACATTTAGATCTCGTGCTCAAAAACCTGCGCCGCACGGCATCCGTTTTGACGGCTGAGCGAATGCTGCCTAGTGGGTCAAGTGGGATTGCGCAGCTTTCGGATAATCCACGCGAATAATTTCTATATCTTGGATGCCACTGGGCGAAGTCAGCCGAACCACATCGCCCACTTGCATTCTTAGCAAAGCCCGCGCAACCGGTGAAACCCAAGTCACCTGCTGGCGCAAATTATCCGCTTCGTCGATGCCCAGAATGGTCACCGTTCGCTGCAAACCACCCATCTCCTCATAAGTCACCGTTGCGCCAAAGAAAACTTGGTCACTGCCAAAATGCACGCAAGGGTCACTGATTTCGGCGATTTCTAACCGTTTTGTCAAAAAACGAATGCGTCGGTCAATCTCCCGCAACCGTCTTTTACCGTAAATGTAATCACCGTTTTCTGAACGGTCACCATTGCTCGCCGCCCAATGCACCACTTCCACCACTTTTGGCCGTTCGTTGTCGATTAAATCCAACAACTCCGCACGAATGCGCGCATAACCCGCAGGCGTGATGTAGTTTTTGCCGCCAATGGGCAAAACAGGCAAACCAATATCGTCGTCGTCCTCAGAATCAGTTTCTTTGGTAAAGGCTTTGCTCATTGGAGAATTTCAGGGGAAAATTTTGCTATATTTTAAATAGCTATTTAGGCAATAAATACGCCGGCTAGAGCCGTTTTTAAAGAAATATTTCAGAGAATTTTCCATATAGTCAATTCACATCGAAATGGTGG
>JAYUJX010000217.1:0-6470 GCA_043764955.1 Polaromonas sp. | reverse complement strand
AAAGTCGCCATCTTGCCGCATGTGCCAGTTGCCACGGCACCGCGTTGATGGGGGTTTTGCCCAGCATACCCGCGCTTTTAGGGCTTCCACGTGATTACTTGGCCGCCCAGCTTGGCGCGTGGCAAACTGGTCTGCGCCGGGCACATGCGCCCGATTGCATGGGCCGCATCGCCAAAGCGCTGACGGCTAGCGATATCGACGCCTTAGCCAGCTGGTTGGCCTCGCAGCCCATACCAAGCGCCACCAAACCAGCAGCCAATGCACCAACGCCCACACAAGAGCAGTGCGGAGGCTTGCAATGAACGCACCTTGGAGCCGCCGGACACCCGTTCGCCGCATCTTTACCGTTTTGACAGCGTTTTTAACGTTTCTTTTTGTCATCGCCAGTGGTTTGCTTGTACGTGAAATTTACGCTACTGATTTAATAGCTGCTCATGCAATAAATATGCCAGCTATAGGTCAAAATTATGCTCTAAAAAAAGACGCTTTAATAGACGTTTCACAGGTGGAACGCGGCGCATATCTCGCCAAAGTCGGCAATTGCGCTGCCTGCCATACCGCGCGTGGCGGGGCGGCGTTTGCGGGCGGTAAAGCCATCAGCACGCCGTTTGGCACGGTTTACACCAGCAATATCACGTCAGATGCGGCCACCGGCATCGGCAAGTGGTCGGCAGATGCCTTTTACCGCGCTATGCATGAGGGCCGCAGCGCCGACGGTCACCTGCTCACGCCCGCTTTCCCGTACCCCAACTACACCCACATCACCCGAGCGGACTCTGATGATTTGTACAGTTACTTCATGCATGGCATCGCACCCGTGGCGCAGGTCAACAAGCCGCATGACCTGCCTTTTCCGTTCAACACGCAACTTGCATTGGCATTTTGGCGAGCTTTGTTTTTTGAGAAGGCTGATGCTGTCGTTGATAGTCACCCCAAAAATAATATTAATACTATAGCTGCTCAGGCGGTAAATACGCCGGCTAGCGGTAAAAATGAAGGTAAAAATGATGGTTTTGAACAAAAAACGATCCTAAATTTCCAAAATTCAGACATCCAACGCGGTGCTTACCTCGTTCGCGGCCTAGGCCACTGCAGCGCCTGCCACGCCGAGCGCAACGCACTGGGCGCAAGTGTGAACAACCAATTCAGTGACCAACTCCTGGGCGGTGCACTCATGCCCATGCGCGACTGGTACGCTCCGTCGTTGGTTGACCCCGCCGAGGCAGGCGTCGCCCATTTGCCGCGTCAAGACGTGGTTGCCCTGCTCAAAACCGGCATAGCGCCCAACGCCAGCATGCTAGGCCCCATGGCCGAGGTGGTGGCGGGCAGCACCCAGTTTTGGACGGATGCGGATTTGCAAGCCACGGCAGCCTATTTGCAAAGTTTGCCCCAGATCTCAGCACAGTTTGATGTAAAAACTTCAACAAAATCAACAGCTTCTGATAAATCTAAGTCCGTCTTTAATAAACCTGTGTTGTTCGACAAAGGTGCAGAACTCTTCACCCAACACTGCGCCACCTGTCACGGCGAGCAAGGACAGGGCATACGGGTAGAAGGCAACGTAGCCCTGCCAGCCCTAGCCGGCAACCGCGCCATCACCCTGCCCAACACCACCAACTTGGTTCGCATTCTCCTAGCCGGTGGCTACGCCCCCAGCACAGCTGGTAACCCCAGACCTTTCGGCATGCCACCGTTCGTGCATGTCCTCAATGACGAAGACATCGCAGCGGTGACCACGTATATTCGCAATGCATGGGGCAATCAAGCGGCTTCTGTGACGGCTGCGGATGTGGTGCGGCAGCGGCGAGGGGTGATGCAGTAGATAAATTCAGATCTAAATTGCTATTTTTTTTATGGCTGTTTAGGCAATAAATACGACGGCTAGAGGCACATTTACCCCTCTAAAATGGTATTTTTAAACGATATTACTGAGATTTAATCAAAAAATATGCCGCCAGCACATACAACACACTCGCAAACACCTTCTTGAGAGGGGCGATGTCGATTTTGTGGGCTGTTTTGGCGCCCAATGGGGCGGTGCACATGCTGGCGAGGGAGATGATGATGAGGCCGGGCAGGTATAGGTAGCCTAGGCTTCCTGTTAGTGTGGCGGAGGCTGTGAGCGTGCTTTGCATGGGGGACAAATTCCAGCCTGCCCAGATGTAACCCAGCGTTCCCGCCAAGGCGATGGGAAAGCCTAGGGCTGCGGAGGTGGCTACTGCGTTGTGAATTTTGACGTTGCTCCAGGTCATGAATGGCACAGAGATGAACGCGCCACCCGCACCGACGATGGATGCCAGCATACCGATGAGTCCGCCCATGCTGAACATGCCCAATTTGCCAGGTAGCACACGGCTGGGCTTGGGTTTGCGGTTCAAAAACATCTGGGTGGCTGAAAAAGCGACGAAAACGGCGAAAAGCACGCTTAAAGCTTTGCCCGGCAGTGCCACGGCGAGCTGTGCGCCTAAAGCAGAGCCGACCAAAATGCCCGGTGCGAGTGTCAGCGCTACTGGCCAAAGCACCGCGTCGCGTTTGTGGTGCGCCCAAACGGAAGATAGCGACGTGAAGCAGATGGTTGCTAGTGAGGTGGCGACGGCCATTTTGACGATGTGCTCAGATGGGAAGCCTTTGCTGGTCAAGATGAAGGTGACGAATGGCACCATCAGCATGCCGCCACCAATGCCTAATAAACCCGCCAGAAAGCCTGTGCAAAGACCAAGCGCGAGCAGCTCGACCACGAGCAAGGGATCGATGAGTGAAAACATGGACATATTGGGAAATTGAGCTTAGAGATGATGAGCTTTGAAACAGTAAGTATGCAATCAAAATGCATACCAGAGTTTAAGCTAATCCGAAGCAAATATAAGATAAGTTGTCTGCAAATGCCGCTGAACCGGCATCCTGAACCGGGGTTCAGGTGGGCGAGGTCAGCCTCGCTTTGGGTTCATCTAACGCGAGACGATCACGCTAGCAAGACGATGTTCCAAGCCCGAGCTTTAAAAGCATTGGTTCTAGGAAATTACAGCACAGCGAGCATTCGCAGACAACTTGATTGTAGACCTGCAAAGCGTGAATTGGAAGCAAAAAACGACAGAAATTTATTTTTTTACAAACTTAATCTGCAGGTTGCTTTATGCCGTATTTTTGCGAAAAACTTAGCTATTAAAGCAAACGCCCGTCGTCGCGCAAAGCTTCGTCCAGCTTGGCGATTAAATCGGTGAGTTGTTGGCTGGGCCCAGCGTCAAGGTCTAGATCCACGGCTGGGGAAGCGGGTGCGCTTGCCGCTGAATTTTCTGTGCTTTCAAAGGCTAAATTCAGCGCAGCAAGTACAGCAATGCGTTCGCGCGCTTTGATTTTCGCTGCATCACGAATTTTGCACATCGCTGCATCTACTTTGCCCACAGCTGCCATCATTTGCGCTTCGCCACCTTCGGGGCAGCCCAACAAATAGCTTTGGCTCATGATTTGTACTTCGATTTGCTTCATGCGCAGACTTTCATACAGTTTCTTTCACAGATTCATTGCCCAAGGTTTCAGGCAAACGTTCCAGCAACGCATCCACCCGCGCGCGTGCTGCGCCTAGGCGGGACTTGAGCGAGTCGCGCTCATGCGTGAGCAGGGCAAGCTGCTCTGCTAGCAAGTTGTTGGTCCGCTGCAATTCAAGATGACGCACGAGCAGGCGCTCAACGCGTTCCGTCACTTGGTCAAGTTGTGTTTGCTGGGTGTGATTTTGCATGACAGATGACATTGTAGAGGTCAACCCCGTTTTTTGTAGGGAAATTGCAAGCTTAGAGCTTAGAATAGGGCTTGTTGGTGCTCGCAGTGTGGTTCGCATGCTGCAGTTCAACGGGAAACAGGAGGGTAAAAATGGATTTAAGTCCCGATTTGCCTAACCTGTGCTGCCCCCGCAACGGTAAGTGAACGAATCAGATACGCCTTAAACCGAGTTAACCTTCGATTAAACCGTTGAAATTCCGCTTCCATCTCGGCCACTGAGCATTTTGAACACATGCTTGGGAAGGCGATGGAGGTTGTTTCACCAGCCCGGATACCGGCCAACAAGGTGGCTGCACGCTTCAAAATGTGCAGTCGTTACGCCCATATGCTGTCGGGGACGACGGTAAAGGGTTTCAATATTGGTATCTCTCATTTCATGAAAATTCGCATTTCCACATTGCGCCTAGCTGCGCTTGCGCTCGCCTTGGTTTCTGCATTTTCGGCTGCACCCAGCGTTTTTGCACAAACTCAATTAAAAGAAGTGGTGGTTACAGCCTCACGCATTGAAACCCGCGCTGACGATTTGGTCAGCGATGTCGTGGTGATTGACCGCGCCACTGTCGAAGCATCTTCAGGTCGTACGTTGACAGAAGTTTTGGCGCGCAATGCAGGCATTCAAACCTTTTCAAACGGCGGTTTGGGTAAAAACTCTGGCGTCTATACGCGCGGCACTGAAACCCGCCATACCATTTTGTTGATTGACGGTGTGCGATATGGCTCTGCCACTACCGGTGCACCCAGCTGGGACAACATTCCACTGGACATGATTGACCGCATTGAAGTGCTCAAGGGCCCGGCATCTGCGTTGTACGGCAGCGAAGCTGTGGGTGGCGTGGTGCAGGTGTTTACGCGCAAGGGTGTCAAAGGTTTTAGTCCTTATGCTTCATTGTCACTGGGTTCAAACTCGTTTGCACAGGCTTCTGCAGGCATTAATGGCGGCGACGGTGCTTTGAGCTACGCGATTGGTGCTCAGAAAACACAAGACAAAGGCTTTTCAACGACCAACAGCAAGGTTGCTTTTGGCAATTACAACGCGGACCGCGATGGTTTCAAGCAAGATGCGGTCAACGCTTCTGTCGCCTACCAAATCAACCCAGATTGGCGTCTTGACGCGGGCTTCTTGTACGCAGACGGCCTGAGCCATTACGACGACGGCCCGACGGGCGACACCCGTACCGCAGTGCGCACACAGACGCTGCGCGCTGGCATTGAAGGCAAAGTGTTGCCAAGCTGGAAAACGCAATTGCGCGTGTCTCAAGCCACCGACAACGCCAATGCCATTGAAGCTGCCTATTTGCCAAGCAAATTCAACACCAAGCAAGACCAAATTTCTTGGCAAAATGACATTGACACGCCAATTGGTGTGGCTTTGATAGGTGTTGAGCGTTTGACGCAAAAAGTGGACAGCTCAACAGCGTATGACGTGACGCAGCGCACGGTATCTTCATACTTTGCGGGCTTGAATGGTGCGTCCGGCAGCCACAGCTGGCAAGCAAACGTGCGCCGCGATAGCAACTCGCAATTTGGCGATAACAATACCTGGTTTGCGGGCTACGGCTACAAAATCAACCCAACTTGGCGCGTCAATGCGTCATATGGCACCAGCTTCGTCGCGCCATCGTTCAATCAGCTTTACTACCCAGATTACGGCACACCGTCGCTGCAACCTGAAAAAGGCCGTAACTTGGACTTGGGCGTGACTTACAGCGAGAACGGTCAGACTGTGAAGTTGGTACATTTTGACAACAAAATTCAAGGCTTCATCACCGGTTTAACGAAAGCTGAGAGTATTCCACGCGCGCGTATCAAGGGCTGGTCGTTAGGTTATGACGGTGCATTTGGCCCGCTAAATTTGCGTGCAACAGTTGATGCTCTCGACCCACGCAATGAATTGACCGGCAAACTGCTGCAGCGCCGTGCGCGCAACCAGTTCACCTTGGGTGCAGATTACACAACGGGTGCTTGGACATTTGGTGGCTCCTTGCTCAACGTGGGTTCGCGTTTTGACGATACGAAAAACGTTCAAGCACTGAACAGCTACACCACGATGGACGTGTTTGTGAATTACGCCATCAGCAAAGACCTCAGCTTGCAAACCAAGGTGAACAACTTGGCCAACAAGTCGTACGAAACATCGTATGGATTTAACCGGCCAGGTCGTTCCGTGTTTGTGACTTTGCGTTATGCGATGAAGTAAAGCGATGAAGTAACTTGATTCACAAAGCTTAGTTAACGAAAAAGTATGCAAAAAGCTACTTGCCCAGCCATCCTGGTTGCTGCTCCTGCCTCTGGGCAGGGCAAAACCACGGTGGCTTGTGCCTTGGCGCGTTTGTACACGCGTCAAGGTTTAACGGTTCGCGTTTTCAAATGCGGTCCCGATTTTTTAGACCCCTATTGGCTTGAGCTGGCCAGTGGCGCGCCGGTATATCAGCTTGATTTGTGGATGACGGGCGAGGCAGATTGTGCGCAACGTCTGCACGATGCTGCGCAAGTGGCTGACCTTGTCATTGTTGAAGGTGTCATGGGTTTGTACGATGGTGAGCCCAGCGCGGCTGATTTAGCTCAGCACTTTGGCCTGAATGTGCTAGCAGTGATTGACGCAGGCGCGATGGCCGGCACCTTTGGCGCGTTGGCACATGGCCTGCAAACGTATCGTGATGGTTTGAAGTTTGCCGGTGTGCTGGCCAACCGTG
>JAYUJX010000216.1:0-1815 GCA_043764955.1 Polaromonas sp. | reverse complement strand
GCGTTCTTGCGCCGCCGTCAGCTTGAAGGGGATGATGGCCAGCAGCTTGTCGTAAAGAGAATTTATCCGAGATTGTTGATTAGCCTCAATCTCGTCATCCCCGCGAAGGCGGGAATCCATCGTAGCGCTTGTGGATTCCCGCCTTCGTGGGAATGACGGTTTGCAAAGCACGGTTTGGCAGCTCTACTCGCCCAACAAAGCGCTGGGTTTGACGGGGGTGCGGGCGGCTTATGCGGTTGCGCCGCTGGGCTCAGACCTGTTGGTGAACCAATTAGCTGGTTTGTCTGCGTCATGGCCACTGGGCGCGCACGGCGTGGCATTGCTGGAGAGTTGGGTCAGTGCAGATGTACAAAGCTGGCTCGCCAACAGTCTACAAACACTGCAAATCTGGAAAACGCGTCAAATTGAGTTGCTTGAATCACTGGGTTGGACATGCCTACCCAGTGTCACCAACTTCTTTTGCGCTGCGCCTAAGTTGGCTGACGGTTTCACTTTTGACCAAGCTCTTGCAGCATTGCGCAGCCATGGCATCAAACTGCGGGACACCACCTCGTTCGGCTTACCCGGCCAAATGCGCGTCAGCGTTCAGACGCCCGTTGCACAAGATGTCTTGCAACAAGCTTGGCTCAATATCATCAAAAACACAACAAAGGATATGGTATGACTGCAAAAGCCGGCAATGACAAAATAACGGCTAAGGCCGTTATGGTTCTAGGCACGACCAGCGGCGCTGGCAAAAGCTGGCTGACCACCGCACTATGCCGCTACTACGCGCGACTAGGCTTGAAAGTCGCGCCCTTCAAAGCGCAGAACATGAGCAACAACGCACGGGTTGTCGACGGCGGCGAGATCGGCAGTGCGCAGTATTTTCAATCGCTCGCCGCCAACGCCGTCCCCGAAGTCCGCATGAACCCGCTGCTGCTCAAACCCGAGCGCGACACCCACAGCCAGGTCATTTTGCTCGGGCAGGTCAACGACGAACTGACCCATGCCCCTTGGCGCGACCGCAGCGAGCGCGTCTGGCCGACGATTCAAAAAGCGTTGGACGAGCTGATGGCCGAGAATGACGTGGTCGTTATTGAAGGCGCAGGCTCTCCCGCTGAGATCAACCTCAAAGCCAACGATATCGTCAACATGCGGGTAGCGGTTGCTGCTCACGCCGCTTGTTTGTTAGTCACGGATATTGACCGGGGCGGTGCGTTTGCCCATTTGTATGGGACATTTGCACTCTTGCCTCCTGAAGAACAAGCCTTGATAAAGGGCTTCGTTCTCAATAAATTCCGAGGAGACCCCAGCCTACTTACACCCGGACCGGAGATGTTGCAGGACATGACTGGCGTGCCAGTCGTCGCCACGCTGCCCATGTGGTGGCAGCACGGATTGCCTGAGGAGGATGGCGTATTCGACGACAGAAGTGTGGCTTCTGGCGCGGTTAAAACGACGATTGCTGTCATCGCCTACCCCCGTATCAGCAACCTGGACGAGTTCCAGGCGCTGAAAAACGTGCCCGGCGTGCGCCTGAAATGGGCACGCAGCCCGAGCGAAATTCTCGATGCCGACTGGGTCATCCTGCCCGGCAGCAAGCACACCAGTGGCGACCTGGCTTGGCTGCGTTCGCAAGGCCTGGATGCCGCCATCGCCGCGCACGCCGCGCAGGGCAAAGCGGTGCTGGGTATCTGCGGTGGTTTGCAGATGCTGGGCGAGGCGCTGATTGATATGCACGACATCGACGTGAAATTTGGAAATAATGCGCCTGGTCTGGGTCTGCTGCCACTGGTGACAAATTTTGAAATCGCCAAAACCGTGCAGCACCGT
>JAYUJX010000215.1:0-1816 GCA_043764955.1 Polaromonas sp. | reverse complement strand
CAAGTCAGCGTGGTTGACCCAGCCAGTCGCCCATTGGGCGCTTTGCTGCCCGAAGCGGCGAGTGAGCAATTGCGCCAAGCGCTGCAAGATTTGGGCGTTGAGTGGCATTTTGGAACGACGGTACTGTCAGCGAACAAGGCGGTGAATCAGGCTGCTGAAAAGGCAGAATCTGCGTTAGAAATAACTTTGGCAAATGGTGAAACCTTGCCTGCAGACGTCGTCTTAAGCGCCATCGGACTGCGTGCTGACACTCGTTTAGCTTTGGCGGCGGGCTTGACTTGTGAGCGCGGTATCCAGGTCGATGCAACTTTGCAAACCAGCGCTCCCCATGTTTATGCCTTGGGTGATTCCGCCCAATACGCCAGTGCAGGCAACACGACTTTGCCCTACGTCATGCCCATCATGAACTCGGCAAGAGCGTTGGCGCAGACATTGGCAGGTCAAAAGACTGACGTCGTGTTCCCCGTTATGCCTGTTGCGGTGAAAACACCTGCTTTGCCGCTGATGATTGCCCCGCCAAAGCTGGGTTATGAAGGGCAGTGGACGTCCGCAGAACCCAATGTTTGGCAGTTCAGCAATGAGGAAAATCCGGTCATTGGCTTCGTTTTAGCGGGTGCGCAGACAGCAAAACGGGCTGAAATGGTGAAATTGTTGCAATCGGCTCTTTAATTGTGAGGGCGGCATCCTAAGATAGAGGGCAGGTCAAATTTGACCGATATTGACCTTTCTCTCTCCTTTAGGATGACCTTATGCCCCGTGCAACCCTTGCTGAAGCTAACATTCACCCCGCTATTCGCGACAAAGTCGCCAAAAATCAGCAAACCATCGTGGCAGAAGTGCAAGCTGCTGTCGCCGCAAACCCTGTCGTTGTCGTAGGTATGGGTTTAAACCCCATGCCAAAAAAGGCACGCAAAGCCTTAGATGCCGCTGGCATTGCCCACCATGATTTGGATTACGGCAGCTACCTAAGCGAGTGGCGCAAACGCAATGCCCTGAAAATGTGGACCGGTTGGCCGACATTTCCCATGGTTTTTGTCAAAGGTACGCTGGTCGGTGGTGCTGAAGATGTGATCAAACTGATTAACAGCGGTGAATTGAAAAAGCTTTTGGCTTAATTCTGCATCTCGCTCCCATTGAGACGTAAAAAAAGCGCAGCAACCGAAGTTAACTGCGCTTTTTAGCTTTAAGCCTAAGTCAGTGACCTAGCCGTTTTTAGCTGTGGTGACCCATGCGGCCGTGTTCGCCACCCTTGCCGCCATGACCTCCTTTTTCGCCACGTTCACCGCGCATGCCGTGCCCACCACCGTGTTTGCCACCCTGCATCGCCACAGCGTCAAACACAGCTTTTTGCTCAGTTGACAACACCGCGTAGAAAGCTTTGGTAGCTGCGCCGCGTTTGTCCATCTCAGCATTCATGGTGGTCATACGCTCGGCACGTAGGGCACGCATTTTGTCAATGCGCTCTGGCGTGGTCAGCTTCTCCATTTCGGCTTTGACTTCAGGGTCGTGTCGCATGCCCATCATGCCACCGGCCATATTTGTTGGGGGCTGCATAGATGCTGTAAAAGTGGTCCAAGCGCCTTCTTGCGCAGACGTGATTTTGAGCTTGGCTTTCAATTCAGCTTGGCGTTTGGCCATGCGTTCTTGGTGGTTGCCAAACATGCGCTCGCGCATGCTTGAGGCATCACCACGGTGCATTTTGTCTTGCATTTGGCTCTGTGCACCTGCAGCTGGTGCTGTTGGCGTGGCGTTTTGTGCAAAAGCGGCAAATCCGCATGTTGCCATCAAGGTAGTGAGTAATAAATGCTTGCTAGAG
>JAYUJX010000214.1:0-1816 GCA_043764955.1 Polaromonas sp. | reverse complement strand
ATGCGGAACACGGTGAACACCGCATGACGGTGGATCCGGTTCAGCCTGAGCTGATGTTTCGCCCGCTTGAAACGCTGCCTTTGCGCGAGCAAACCGTGGTTTGCGGCTGCGGTGGCGGCGACGCGGTGCGTCATGTGTTGCCGCAAGTGTTGTCGCAAGCGCCGCGTTTGGTGCTGGATGCGGATGCGCTGAACGCGATATCGGTAGATACGTCGCTGCAAACCTTGCTGATAGCCCGTTCAAAGGGCGGTAAATCAGTGGTTTTAGCAACCATTTTGACCCCGCATCCCCTAGAAGCGGCACGTTTGCTGGGCGTTTCAACCGCGCAAGTACAAGCCGACCGCTCGGCCGCAGCGCAAACGCTGGCGGATCGCTTTGGCTGCGTCGTCATCCTCAAAGGTGCAGGCAGCGTCATCGCCGCCCCGGGCGTGACACCGTACATCAACGCCAGCGGCAACGCCAAACTTGCCACTGCCGGCACGGGCGATGTGCTGGCGGGTATGGTTGGCGCTTTTTTTGCCGCAAGTTCGGATGCTTTTCAGTCCGCCTGCACGGCCACGCATCGCCATGGTCAAGCGGCAGACGATTGGTCTTCAGCGAACACGCTGACCGCCAGTGGGCTGGTTAAACTCATCTGATTAGACTTTTTAAGCATTCACCCACTTCATGACCCTTTTTTACATCATTTTGGCCACCTTAGCCGCCGGTATTGGCAGCGTTTGGGTGGCAGCCGCTTTGAGTTTTGGTGCGCTGGCACGCTACACCCAGCACATGCTCAGCATGGCAGCCGGTGCGCTCTTGGCAACTGCCTTCATGCACCTCATGCCCGAAGCCTTTGAAAGCCAAGCTGGCGCAAAGGCACTGTTCACCACGCTGCTGGCGGGTTTGATCTTCTTCTTTTTGCTCGACAAAGCCGAGCTGTGGCACCATGGGCATGAGCATCACCAAACCCCAGAGCCTGTGAAATTGCCTTTTTCACCACTCATTTCGCACAACGCTGTGGACTGCGCAGACCATGCCGTTCACAGCCAGGATCATCATCACGGGCATAGCCACATCCTGCAGCCTGGCAGTTGGGCGATTTTGACGGGTGACAGTGTGCATTGCTTTGGCGATGGCATCTTGATAGCCTCCGCCTTCATGGCCGACAGCCGCCTAGGCTGGGTCGCTGCACTGGCCGTTTTGGCACACGAAGTGCCGCACCACATGGGCGATTTGGTGATGATGAACCGTGGCAACAACCAGCGCATGGCCTTGGTCAAAGTCTCCTTAGCAGGCGCCATCACAGCCGTGGGCGGCTTGGTCGGCTACTGGCTGGTGGAGCAGCTGCAAGACTATTTGCCCTACTTTTTGGTCATCGCCAGCAGCAGCTTTATCTACGTCGCGCTGGCAGATTTGATTCCTCAGCTGCAAAAACGCCTCAGCTTCAAGCAAACCGTGGCGCAAATCATCTGGCTGGCATTGGGCATTGCGCTGGTCACCTGGGTTAGTGGTTTGGCGCACGGTCATTGAATTCAAAAAAATTACCCACCCGACATCATCTTCTCAATCGGCTTGCCGTTCAGCGTCCCTTTGCCTTGGCTCCATTTGAGGGTGGTGCTCAGTTGCTTGTCTTTTTGTGTTGCAAACCCATCGGTGACAGATTTTGTCACCATCAGCTGTATCGCTTCTGGTATCAGCTGTGCCAGCATGGTTTTAAATGTCGCTTCGCTGTTCGCATTGATCGCCTGTGACGACTCAGCCAACCCAGCCAAACCCGTTTTAGCCGCTTTTGAGCCCAAACAACAGCCGATATAACAACCAAGTAAAACTGATT
>JAYUJX010000213.1:0-1820 GCA_043764955.1 Polaromonas sp. | reverse complement strand
AACGCTGCTCAAAGACGGTGCCGTGATCGCCAGCTTTGCCGAGCGCCGTGCCGAGATCGAGCGCCAATTGACCGCTGCTGCCGCCAAAGCCGGCGTTGGGGACGGCACAACCTACACCCCGATCGACGATACCGCCCTCTTGGACGAGGTTACCGGCCTGGTCGAGCGCCCGAACGTGCTGACCTGCAGTTTCGAGGCTGAATTCCTCGCCGTGCCGCAGGAATGTTTGATCTTGACCATGAAGGCGAATCAAAAGTACTTCCCGCTGTTGGATGCCACTGGCAAACTGAGCAACAAGTTTTTGGTTGTCAGCAACATCAGCCCGGCGGACGCCAGCGCGGTGATTGGCGGCAACGAGCGCGTGGTGCGCCCGCGCTTGGCCGATGCCAAGTTTTTCTTTGACCAAGACCGCAAAAAGACCTTGGAATCCCGCGTCGCGGGGTTGGACAAGGTGGTTTATCACAACAAATTGGGTTCGCAAGGTGAGCGCATACTTCGCGTCCGCGCTATAGCTAAAGCCATTGGGCAGCAATTAGGTGGCGATGCGCTGGCAGCTCAAGCCGACCAAGCGGCTAACTTGGCCAAGTCTGATTTGGTGACCGACATGGTGGGTGAATTCCCAGAGTTGCAAGGTACGATGGGTCGTTATTACGCTTTGAACGACGGCTTGAGTGTTGACGTCGCCGATGCGATTGAAGACCATTACAAACCGCGTTTTGCGGGCGACACATTGCCGCGTAACGACGTGGGCGTGGTTGTGGCGCTGGCCGATAAGTTGGAAACGTTAGTTGGGATGTTTGGTATTGGCAATTTGCCGACGGGAGACAAAGACCCGTTTGCGTTGCGTAGACATGCGCTGGGGGTTGCACGCATGTTGGTTGAAAGCCAATTGTCTTTGCATTTCTATGAGTTGACCAGATTGGCTTTTGCTGCTTTTCCGCAGGGATTGTTGCAAGATCGTGCCATCGAATTGGATGAATTTCTTATTGAGCGACTAAAAGGTTATCTGAAAGATGGCGGTTACTCAGGCGCAGAAGTGGACGCTGCGATTTATGCGCAAAAGCTGGGTGCATGGTCTACTTTGCCCAAACGTCTCGCTGCAGTGCGTGCTTTCGCCGCCCTGCCCGAAGCGCCCGCCCTCGCCGCTGCCAACAAACGCATCAGCAACATCCTCAAAAAAGAAGAAAACGTCGATGCAACGGTCAACGCAACATTGCTTAAAGAGCCCGCAGAAATTGCCTTGTTCGCAGCGATGAACGACGTCGCTCCCAAAGCCAAAGCGCAGTTTGAAGCCGGTGACTACACAGCTTCTTTGCAAAGCTTGGCTGCTTTACGCGTACCAGTCGATGCTTTCTTTGACGGTGTGATGGTCAATGCCGAAGAACTCGACCTGCGCCTGAACCGCCAAGGCCTGCTGAAAACCCTGCACGAAGCCATGAACCGTGTGGCGGATTTGTCCAAATTGGCGACCTGATAAGAGCTAAAAGGCAAACGTATGAAACTCATCATCCTAGACCGCGACGGTACCATCAACGAAGAGCATGCCGACTTCATCAAGTCGCCCGAGGAGTGGATTCCGCTGCCGGGCGCGTTGGAGGCGGTGGCCAAGTTGAACCATGCTGGCTGGCGCACCATCATTGCCAGCAACCAGTCAGGTTTGGGGCGCGGGCTGTTTGATGTTGCTGCGCTGAACGCCATGCACGCCAAAATGCACAAGCTGCTGACGGCGTTGGGCGGTCGTATGGATGCGGTGTTTTATTGCCCGCACACACCTACAGACAACTGCAGTTGCCGCAAGCCATTGCCAGGTTTGTTTGACC
>JAYUJX010000212.1:0-6496 GCA_043764955.1 Polaromonas sp. | reverse complement strand
TCAATAACGCGCCAGAGTGTCGGATTGTCAGTCAGTAAATTCAGCGAATCATCGACCGCCTTCATCGCCCTTACAGCAACGCTGACATCCTTTTCACCCAAAAAAACATAAAGTCGGCTGAGGTCGTACTGCGCTTGTGCCGAATAAATTAAACGCGTCATGCTCTAGACGTGGCTTGCTGGCATAGGCGTTGCAGGATTTTTTTGGATCGCTTGAACCCAAGCACTGAACTCATTTTGAGTGATGTGTAACCCCGTCTTTTTAAGGTGCTCCCGTGAGCGCAAAGCGGCCTGCACAAACATTTGCTCGGCTTGCGCCTTCTCCAAATAAGTTTGGATAGCCTCTTTCATAATGTAATGCGGCGTACGATTTCGCAGCGCCGCAATAGCTTTGATTCCCTCTCGCTCTCTGGCAGAGAGCTTCACGGTAGCATTTTTAGCTTGCACATCGTTGGTAGGTATTGCGGTTTGCATGTGTGATTACTTATGATTAATAGGTAATCACAGTATATGACTTTTGCTTTGAAACACAAAACGCTTGTTGAAAACGTCTAAATTTGCAATTGAATTACAGATTTAGACTAAATGAAGATTGAACTCCATCTTCAATGCATTTAACTTCAGCTTCAAGCCGCCTGCAGGGGCGGATGTGATTGGGCAGTGAGTGAATGGGAATTTGCGTTTAACTTCAGTGCTTAGTGTAAGTATAAGGCGATCCGATAAAGTGACCAGTTAGAACGCAATGCGGATTCATGGTGCAATACGGTAAGCAATATATGCTAGCAGAAGTACGGCCATTATGCGCAGGAAAATAGCCAAATACCTGCCAGTCGCCTCCTCTGATAGTTCCTTGTCATAGCGCTTCAGCTGCTCTTTGTAGAGGTTATCTGAGTTCTCGTATTTTTCTAGTGCCGCAGTTTGAGCGCTAGCCAATCCTGCTAGCTCTTTTTGTATTACCTTCTGCCGCTCTGCGATTTCCAAAAGCAGCGCTTCGCTAGTTAATGAATCTGTCATTGGTAAATTCCTTTGCAATCTAACGCAATTTATAACGTAAAAAAGTGAAGCATAACCAGGCGTTTGCTAATTAATCTGGACACAACAATCTCCTGAAGATAACTAAGCTGTAGGGTTTAACGCTTCACTATAGTCTATAGCCGTCATTCCCGCGAAGGCGGGAATCCATGACTCGGCATTTAAGTGATTTAGTTGTGGGGGTAGGTTTGGATTCCCGCCTTCGCGGGAATGACAAGTCGGCATTTCTTGCTAAGCTCTAGAATACTCCAATGACCCAGCCCAAACCGAATCACATCCCCCTAGCCGAGCGGATGCGCCCTAAAACGCTATCCGAAGTCATCGGCCAGCAGCATGTGTTGGGCGAGGGCATGGCGCTGCGGATTGCTTTTGAGTCTGGGCAGCCGCACAGTTGCATTCTTTGGGGCCCGCCTGGGGTAGGGAAGACGACGATTGCTCGGTTGATGGCGAATGCTTTCGATGCGCAGTTTATTACCATCAGCGCGACTTTGGGTGGCGTTAAGGATATTCGTGAGGCGGTGGAGCAGGCGCAGATTTGGCAAGGGCAGGTGGATAAAAATGGCTATGCCAAACGCACCATCGTGTTTGTTGATGAAGTACATCGCTTCAACAAAGCGCAGCAAGATGCGTTTTTGCCGCACGTGGAAAGCGGTTTGTTGACCTTTATTGGGGCGACGACTGAGAACCCTTCGTTTGAGGTCAACTCAGCTTTGCTGTCCCGCGCTGCGGTTTATGTGTTGCAATCGCTGTCACCTGCTAACTTAGAGGAAATAATCGTTGTAGCCGGCGAATTAATTGCCTTAACAGCTATTGAAAAGATAGTAATTGACAAGGCCGCAGTTGATAAACTGGTTGCCTATGCAGACGGCGATGCAAGGCGGATGTTGAACACACTTGAAAACCTTTACATCGCCGCTGAAAAAGAGAAAATCACGACGATCACGGATGCGTGGTTGACCCAAGTCTTGGGTGAACGCATGCGCCGCTACGACAAGGGCGGTGAGCAGTTTTACGACACTATCAGCGCCTTGCATAAAAGCGTGCGCGGCTCTGACCCGGATGCGTCTTTGTATTGGTTTGTTCGCATGCTGGATGGTGGGGCAGACCCGCGCTATATGGCGCGCAGATTGGTGCGGATGGCCAGTGAAGACATTGGCTTGGCGGATCCGCGCGCGCTATCCATGGCGCTAGATGCCGCAAATACTTACGAACGGCTAGGTTCGCCAGAAGGCGAATTGGCATTGGCGCAATGTGTGATTTATTTAGCAGTAGCGCCCAAATCAAACGCGGTTTACAAAGCTTTCAACGCCGTCAAAGCGCATATCAAAAAAGACGGCACGCGCCCAGTACCTATGCATCTACGCAACGCGCCTACCAAGCTGATGAAAGAGCTGGACTACGGCAAAGGCTACCGCTACGCGCATGATGAAGCCGACGGATTTGCCGCTGGCGAGCAATATTTACCAGATGGCATGAAAGATGCTTTGTTTTACGAGCCTGTAGAACGTGGTTTGGAAATTAAGATTGCAGATAAGTTGCGAGCATTGAAAAAATTAAACGCCAGAAACTAAATCAGTCAACTCAGTTCATTGATTTATAGCAAATGGTGCAAAGATTAGATAAGCAAATCTAATCATGCATTAAATGCATAGGGCTATTTGTTAATAGCAACGAATAGATGAGAAATGCAAGGGTTAACCCACCCGTTTGCATGCTGCAAATTTGCAATCGGTAGATACAATTGCGCACAGTTCGCGGAACGCCCTTTTTTGGGTCATATTTGACATATTGGAGTAATTAAATGGAAGTCTTGCTACAACAGATCATCAACGGTCTGGTGCTGGGCAGCATGTATGCTTTAGTCGCCTTGGGATATACCATGGTTTACGGCATTATTGGCTTGATCAACTTTGCACATGGTGAGGTGCTGATGGTCGGCGCTATGACCAGCTGGTCCATCATCACGATGATGCAGGAATCAAGCACAGGTTTGCCAGGTTGGCTGATTTTGATCTTGGCAACACTGATTGCATGCGTCGTAGCAGCCACGCTTAATTATGTGATCGAGAAAGCAGCCTATCGCCCTTTGCGAAACAGCCCAAAACTGGCTCCGCTGATCACGGCGATGGGCATGTCTTTGTTGTTGCAAACATTGGCCCGCATCGTTTGGACGCCTAACCCTAAGCCTTTTCCGTCTTTGCTGCCTTCAGAGCCGATTGAATTTGCTGGCGCAGTGATCACTGTCACGCAAGTACTCATCTTGGGTGTGACGGCTGTTTCATTGGCTGTTTTGATGTACACGGTGAATCACACCCGACTAGGCCGCGCGATGCGTGCCACGGCAGAAAACCCACGTGTCGCAGGTTTGATGGGTGTTCGACCAGATACAGTCATTTCAGCTACTTTTATTATTGGCGCGATTTTGGCCGCGATTGCTGGCGTGATGTGGGCGGCAAACTACGGCACCGTGCAATACACCATGGGCTTTATGCCGGGGCTGAAGGCTTTTGTTGCCGCCGTTTTTGGTGGCATTGGTAACTTGGGCGGCGCTGTAGTTGGTGGTCTTCTATTGGGTTTGATTGAGTCTATTGGTGCTGGTTATTTGGGTGACTTAACAGGTGGCGTCTTAGGAAGTCATTACACAGATATCTTTGCTTTCGTTGTGCTTATTTTGGTGCTGACTTTGCGTCCTTCTGGCTTGCTGGGGGAAAGAGTGGCTGATCGAGCGTAGATGCTTTTCAAAAGTATCTGAAAAGTATCTGTATGGCACGACAACTTAAATATTGAGTAAAAAATCATGACAAAAAATAAACTACCCATGTATATCGCAGGCGGCATACTATTAATAGTTCTGCCCTTTATTCTGCAAATTTTCGGTAATGCATGGGTACGCATTGCAGACGTTGCCTTGCTCTATGTATTACTGGCCGTGGGCTTGAATATTGTGGTGGGCTACGCAGGCTTGTTAGATCTAGGCTATGTGGCGTTCTTTGCTTTAGGGGCTTACATCTTTGCCCTGCTTGCATCGCCGCATTTGACTGAAAATATTCCAGCACTGGCCGAAATGTTTCCCAACGGCATCCATTTGTCGTTTTGGGTGATTGCCCCGATAGCGGCACTGTGCGCAGGGCTATTGGGTATGCTCTTAGGTGCGCCTACGCTGAAGTTACGTGGCGACTATTTGGCGATTGTTACTTTGGGTTTTGGCGAAATCATCCGCGTGTTTTTGAACAACTTAGAAAGCCCAGTTAACATTACTAACGGCCCCAGAGGCATTTCAGGCATCGATTCGGTGAGTCTGTTTGGCCATGATTTTGCTAAAACGCTAAATATTGCAGGTTTCAACATCAACTCTGTGACTTTGTATTACTTCCTGATTTTGGTGATGGTTATTTTCACTCTCATCATCAGCCACCGTATCGAGTTATCACGCATTGGTCGCGCTTGGATGGCTATTCGTGAAGACGAAATTGCCGCCAAAGCCATGGGGTTGAATACACGCAACTTGAAGCTTTTGGCGTTCGGTATGGGCGCTACTTTTGGTGGCTTGTCTGGCGCTATTTTTGCGGCATTCCAAGGTTTTGTGTCGCCAGAGTCGTTTGGTTTGATGGAGTCTGTGATGATTGTTGCGATGGTGGTTTTAGGCGGCATGGGGCATTTGCCGGGCGTTGTATTGGGCGCTGTATTGTTGGCTGCTTTGCCTGAAGTTTTGCGTTATGTCGCTGGGCCGCTGCAAGACATGAGCGGCGGACGTTTAGATGCCTCCATCTTGCGCCAACTCTTGATCGCTTTGGCCATGATTGGTGTGATGCTGATGCGCCCACGCGGCTTGTGGCCTTCGCCAGAGCATGGCAAATCATTACAAACTAAATAAACAGGAGAACATCAGATGAGCGATACAGTTCTCAAAGTTGCGGGTATTTCTAAGCGTTTTGGTGGTTTGCAAGCCTTAAGCGATGTCGGCATCACCATCGAGCGCGGCATGGTTTATGGCCTGATTGGCCCCAACGGCGCTGGTAAAACCACGTTTTTCAACGTGATTACAGGTCTATACACACCAGACAGCGGTACATTTGAGCTGGCTGGCAAACCGTATCAGCCCACGGCGGTTCACGAAGTAGCCAAGGCGGGCATTGCGCGAACGTTTCAAAACATCCGTTTGTTTGCCGAGATGACAGCGTTAGAGAACGTCATGGTCGGTCGCCACATCCGCACACATTCAGGTTTGTTTGGTGCTGTTTTCAGAACCAGCAGCTTCAAATCAGAAGAAAAAGCCATTGCCAAGCGTGCGCATGAGTTGCTTGACTATGTTGGCATTGGCCAGCTGGCGGACTACAAAGCGCGTACGCTGAGCTATGGCGACCAGCGCCGTTTAGAAATCGCCCGTGCTTTGGCGACAGACCCACAATTGATCGCCTTAGACGAACCCGCTGCGGGTATGAATGCCACTGAAAAAGTGCAACTTCGTGCTTTGATTGACAAAGTTCGCAACGACAACCGCACGATTTTGTTGATTGAGCATGACGTGAAATTGGTTATGGGCTTGTGCGACCGCATCACTGTGTTGGACTACGGCAAACAAATCGCCGAAGGTACAGCCAACGAAGTGCGGGCAAATGAAAAAGTGATTGAAGCCTATTTGGGCACGGGTGGACACTAGCCCAAATACGAAGGCACACGGAGATTCAAGGTAAACAACATGGCAAATACCAACATGGCAAATATTCTTCTTAAAGTTAGCGGTCTCCAAGTGGGTTACGGCGGCATTCAGGCGGTTAAAGGGGTTGATTTTGAAGTGCGTGAGGGCGAGCTGGTCACCTTGATCGGCTCCAATGGCGCAGGCAAAACCACCACCATGAAAGCTATCACCGGCGGTTTGCCGTTTACTGAGGGCGACATCCAGTACTTGGGTAAAAGCATCAAAGGTCAAGGCGCTTGGGACCTGGTTCACCAGGGCCTAGCCATGGTGCCGGAAGGTCGAGGCGTTTTCACCCGCATGACCATCTTAGAAAACTTGGCAATGGGCGCATACATCCGCAACGACAAAGCTGAAATTGCAGCGGATATAGACATGGTTTTTCAAACTTTCCCCCGACTAAAAGAGCGTAAAGACCAGCTGGCCGGCACCATGAGCGGTGGTGAACAGCAAATGCTAGCCATGGGTCGCGCCTTGATGAGCCGCCCGAAAGTGCTGCTGCTCGATGAGCCGTCCATGGGTTTGTCACCGATCATGGTCGACAAGATTTTTGAAGTCGTCAAAGACGTGTCATCCAAAGGCGTCACCGTGCTACTCGTAGAACAAAACGCCAGCCGCGCCCTGGGCATTGCAGACCGTGGCTACGTGATGGATTCAGGTTTGATCACCATGAGTGGTGATGCGAAGATCATGTTGAACGATCCGAAAGTTCGTGAAGCCTATTTGGGCGAATAAGAGAAAGTGGCGTATTGCTATATATAATATAGCA
>JAYUJX010000211.1:0-1822 GCA_043764955.1 Polaromonas sp. | reverse complement strand
AATATACACAGAAGTGGTGAATTCAGCGCTGCCGCCATCGTGCGATTGTTAGAACGCTGCGACGCCTTCCGCAAGCCTGCCCGTTTTGCTGAGGTGCTCCTAGCTTGCGAGTGCGACGCCCGTGGTCGCTTGGGCTTTGAAGATTCGCCTTACCCCCAGCGGCAAAGATTGTTGCAAAGCTTGCAAGCGACACAAACCGTGACAGCTGAAAGTGCTATAAAAAATGCTATGAATAAAATAGCACTTAAGTCAATAAATACGTCGGCTACATCTGAAAATGACACTGAAAATGAGTTTTTGGAGGCAAAAACCATCTCTGGCAAGCAAATTGGCGAATTAATGCATGCGGCGCGGGTGAAATCTGTAGAAAAAGGTCTGCAGGTATAACTATTACTACCGTTCGGGCTGAGCCTGTCGAAGCCTTCTTGCAGCATTTCGACAAGCTCAATGCGAACGGATTGATGGATTCGCGTCAGTCAGTTTCAACGCGCCAGCAAAGACCAGCCAGCCTGCTGCGCCCCTAAAAACGTCGCCATGCTGTCAACTTCTGCGTCCAGCGCCCGCCGTAAGTCAGTTGATACGCTTTGCTTGCCAACCAAGCCAATGCTCACTTGCAAAGCCGCATCTGTCACGGCGGCATTGCCCCAACCAATGACTTCACCGCGCCATAGCAAAGGCATGACGTAGTAGCCGAGTTTGCGTTTGGGTGCAGGGGTGTAGGCTTCAAAACGGTAGTCCCAGCCCCAAAACAGGCTGAAGCGGCGGCGGTCCCAGACGATGGGGTCGAAAGGGGTGAGCAGGCGGACAACTTCTGCGGCCGAGGCGGTATCTACAGCTTTGGTCAGTTTGTCTTTCGCAGGCCAGTACCATTCAACCCCGTCAACTTCTGCATGCGCCAGTCGCAGCTTCGCACGTTGCAGGGCGACGTTGCGTTGGGGTTTGTGCTGCGGCACACCACGCATCAAATAGGTGACGAGTTGGCCAAGCGAAGCGGCTGGCAGCGGCGCGTATTTGTTGACGATCACGTCTATCAAGCCATCAAGTACGCTACTCGTGTCGGCTGTGGAATGAAACTCGGTTGCAGCAACGCGCAAGGCATACACCCGCGTTCCAGCATCTCGCTTAGCTACCCGCAGTTGGCCGTGAAAATGTAGTTTGTCCAGCAGCTTGGTGGTTACATTGGACTGCCCGCCAAACCAGTTGGTTGCTTTGCCGTGGGCAAAGTGTTCGTCTGCATCACGCGGATGCACCATGCCGCGCTCACGCACGAATTCAATCAAAGCCAGAGCTTGCGTTCTTTCAATCGCGGTGAGTGCCTGGATTGGACTGCGCGGGTGCATCAGCACTTGTGTAGTTTTGGGCAAAAAACCGTAATTGACGAAAAAATCCTCTTCAATCGGCAGCTTGGGGTAATGCTTTTCTAGGTCACCTGCGCGGTAGTTGTTTACGCGATGGCGCAAAGTCAAATCCTGTGCCCGCGCCGGAGCGCGTATCGGGTCGGCTTGCACGAAGCCTAAACGTGAAATAGCCCGACCAAGTGTGGTCGGACTAAATAAGCTACGGTTTATAGCGAAGTTGCGCAGGTCAAGCAGGGTCGGGCTGGGCATGTTGTTTGTAATACTGCGCATACAGCACCGTTTCCGTTCGCATTGAGCTTGTCGAAATACTCGTAGAAAACTTCGACAAGCTCAGCCCGAACGGATAAAAACTCAAGCGAACATATTTACAACTTGAACGGCACCACCACTTGGCGCTGCTCGCCCAAGCCTTCGATACCCAGCGTCACCACATCGCCCTTTTTCAAGAAAACCGGTGCTGGTTT
>JAYUJX010000210.1:0-1825 GCA_043764955.1 Polaromonas sp. | reverse complement strand
CCCCGTCAGGTTAAACACATCACGCAGCGCCCATAAAAGCGGCATGGTCGGGTCGATTTCTGCCATCATGGCTTCTCCGTTGATTTGAAGTTCCATCTGCTTATCCATTTGTTTCTTTGGCTTCTGTGAAGATATTTGGTACTGCTTTAACACTATAGCGTCTCGCATTTTTAAGGGTAAGCCCCAATGAAGGACAATCTAGGGTTAATCCTTTGATTTTCTCTCTCGCTTTTTGAAACGATATTCACCCATGGCTTTGATTACTTTATTGGACGCACAACTCGCTTATGGCCACGTTGCACTGCTCGATCACACTGATTTTTCTCTCGAAATAGGCGAACGCGTCGGCATCATTGGGCGCAACGGGGCGGGCAAGTCGTCTATGCTCAAAATTTTGGCTGGTTTTGAAAAAGTCGACGACGGCACGCTGCAGTTGCAGAACAATTTGCGCATGGCTTACGTGTCGCAAGAGCCAGATTTAGACCAAAATGCTACTATTTTTGCATCAGTTCAGGCAGGTATTGCGCCGGTTATAGCCTTAATGGACGAATATATGACGGGCTTGGGCGATTTGGACGCCCTGCAAAGCCAGATTGAGGCCGTGGACGGCTGGAATTGGGAACAGCGCGTGACGGAGACCCTGCAACGCCTGCATCTGGATGGCGACGCCATCATCGGCACGCTGTCTGGCGGTAACAAAAAACGCGTCGCTTTGGCGCAAGGCTTGGTGTCGCAGCCGGATGTGCTCTTGCTTGACGAGCCGACCAACCACTTGGACTTGGACTCGATCGAATGGCTGGAAGACCTGCTGATCGCCTTCAAAGGCAGCGTCATCACCATCACCCACGACCGCAGCTTTTTGAACCGTGTGGCGACGCGTATTGTGGACCTGGATCGTGGTAAATTATTGTCCTACCCGGGTAATTTCGAGCAGTATTTGCTACAAAAAGAAGAACAATTAGCGCAAGAAGCGGTCATCAACGCCAGAGCCGACAAGCTGCTAGCGCAAGAAGAGGTGTGGATTCGCAAAGGCGTGGAAGCCCGCCGCACCCGCGCCACGGCCCGCATCACCCGTTTGGGCGAATTGCGCAGTACCCGAGAAGCCCGCCGTGACGTGGTGGGCAGCGTCAAAATGGACGTGGCTTCCGCCCAAAGCAGCGGCAAAATCGTCGCTGAACTGGAGAATGTAAGCAAGTCTTTTGACACGCTGGACGCGGATGGCAAAGTCATCAGCACCAAAGTCATCGTCAAAAACTTCACTGGCACGATTTTGCGTGGTGACAAAATTGGGCTTTTAGGCCCGAATGGCGCTGGCAAAACCACGCTGCTGAAGCTGATTTTGGGTGATTTGCAGCCCGACAGCGGCAAAATCAAACAAGGTACCAAGCTGGACGTGGCGTATTTTGACCAAATGCGCAACAACTTGGATTTGGATGCGACGCTGGAAGACTTCATCAGCCCCGGCAGCGAGTGGATTGAGATTGGGAATCAGCGCAAACACGTCAAAAGCTACCTGAGCGACTTTTTGTTCAGCCCCGAGCGGGCGCGATCCCCGGTGCGCAGCCTGAGCGGCGGCGAACGCAACCGATTGCTGCTGGCGCGCCTCTACGCCCGCCCCGCCAACGTGCTGGTGCTGGACGAGCCGACGAATGATTTGGACATTGACACCTTGGAATTGCTGGAGGATTTGCTACAAAACTTCGAGGGCACTGTGTTTTTAGTCAGCCACGACCGCACTTTTTTAGACAACGTTGTGACCAGCACCATCGCTTACGAAGGCGATGGCGCGTGGCGCGAGTACGAGGGTGGTGTGCAAGATTGGCTG
>JAYUJX010000209.1:0-1835 GCA_043764955.1 Polaromonas sp. | reverse complement strand
ACGGTTTACAGATTTTCACTCAATCCAACGTGACGATCTTGCGTATCCAATCTGGCAGGTCGTGCGACTTCTGTTTCGGGAAGTTCACCCAAATCGTCGTTGCACCACCCGCAGCGTAAATCACGCCGGGTTGGTCGGCGCGTTCCATGGTTCCCCAAGTTTCAAAGGTGGTGCGAGCGGGGTCGCTGACGTACATTTTCACGACCACATCCCCCGGGTACTCCAGCTGTTTGTAGAAGTTGCAAAACGCGTTGACGATGACTGGTCCGCCGCCTTGGGCGTCTGGCAAAGCGCCGATCGAACTCATCCAGTCGATGCGGCAGGTCTCTAAATAACGGAAGTAAATCGTGTTGTTGACGTGCCCCATCGCGTCCATATCGCCCCAGCGGATGGGCATGGACATCTCGTAAACGAGTTTTTTCTTCTCTGGAATGATGAATTTCATGGTGAATGGATAGCCGTTAAATTAAAAAAAGTTAAAAACAAAAGGATTTAGCGATGTGCCTTGATACTAGCCAAAATTCCCAACACAAACATGACGCCAGCCACTATCGCCAGCAAATCGGGCAACTGCCCATCCCACCACGACGAGTAGATCAAGGCAAACACGGTCTCGCTCACAATCAACTGACCGCACAAACTGGCGCTGAGCCGCTGGCTGGCAATGTTCCAAAAAATGGTTGCCAGCCAAGCCGAGCCCAGGCCTGTCGCGATGCAAATGATGGCAAAGGGGATAAATTTGGGGTCGTTCGTCATAAGTTTCAAATCAGACCCCGCAAACATCCAAAGCAGCCAAGCGCCCGAACCTGTCGCCACGCCCAGCCAGTTCGCCCAATCCGCCGCGCTGACTTCCGAATGTTTTTTCAGCCAAGCGGAGTTGAAAATCGCAAACAGCGTCCAACACACCATAGAAACAAGTGCGTAGGCGATGCCGCGCCAGTAGTTGGATGAAACTGTGCTCGGACTGTCAGTCTGCCCATGCAATTGCACATAGCCCATCAACAGCAAACCGCCAGCGGTGAGCAGCAAACCCGGCAACAAACTGCGAAAGCTCAAACCCTGCTGCTTGCCCAAAAACATCACCCAAATCGGAATCGTGCCAATGATGAGCGTGGGCATTTCCGTGCCAGCGTCGTTGATGGCGAGCACCAGTAGCAAGTAATAACCCGTGAAACCCAGCAAACTTAAGACCAAGGCGGCGATAGCTTGGTTCAGATTGGGCAGTTTTTTCGTTTCTTTTTTGAACTTTAAGCCGGTAAACATCAACACAGCCGCGATAAAACCGTAGCTCAAAAACCGCCCTGCTGCTAAATCTACAGAATTAAAACCACCTGGCGATGATCCGCTTCCATCGCCAAGAACCATGCGAGGTGCCACAAACACCAAGCCCCACAGTGCACCAGCCGCCAAGCCCGCCAAAATGCCACCACTTTTACCTTTGAACATCTGCATTGAAAACCTACATCACCATATGAATCACGATATGAATTAGAGGACGCTCTTTAGAAACCACCAAACCCACAGCCAAAGCCCAACTTCGCCACCTAAGTGACAAATTTTGCGAGCGACTACCCCTAAAATAGTAACAACTTAACAAGTCACCCTAAAACAAGAGAGCCTACCATGACCCCACAAGAGATCCTCGCCACGCACGGCCCGCGCGAATCCATGGAATACGACGTTGTCGTGGTCGGTGGCGGCCCCGGTGGTTTGGCAGCTGCCATCCGCTTGAAGCAGCTCGCGGCTGAAAAAGGCACCGATGTCTCCGTCGTCGTTTTGGAAAAAGGCTCCGAACCGGGCGCGCACATTTTGTCGGGCGCGATCATGGACCCGAT
>JAYUJX010000208.1:0-6549 GCA_043764955.1 Polaromonas sp. | reverse complement strand
TTAATGTGCCAAAGCTTGAAGACGTCTCAACGATGTTGAAGTTGATTCGCAATATGGGCGTCGCAGCTGAGCGTGGCGCTGATGGCTCCGTGACTATTGAAGCGGGTGCCTTGTCATTGACGGAAGCACCCTACGATTTGGTTAAAACCATGCGCGCTTCTGTGTTGGCGTTAGGCCCCTTGCTCGCACGTTTTGGACAAGCAAAAGTGTCGCTTCCGGGTGGTTGTGCGATCGGTTCACGCCCTGTTGATCAGCACATCAAAGGCCTGCAAGCCATGGGTGCCGATATCGTTGTTGAACACGGCTACATGGTTGCCAAGTTGCCCGCAGGTTGGACACGCCTCAAAGGCGCGCATATCACGACCGACATGGTGACAGTGACGGGTACTGAAAACTTCATGATGGCAGCCTGTTTGGCAGAGGGTGAAACGGTTTTAGAAAACGCTGCGCAAGAACCTGAAATCATTGACTTGGCAGAAATGCTCATCAAAATGGGTGCAAAGATCAAGGGCCAAGGCACACGCAGAATCCGCATTCAAGGGGTTGAAAAGCTGCATGGCTGTACACACCAAGTGGTGGCTGACCGTATTGAAGCGGGTACTTTCTTATGTGCTGTTGCTGCAACGGGCGGTGATGCGGTGTTGAAAAATGGACGCTATGAACACCTAGAAGCTGTGATTGACAAGCTGCACGAGGCTGGCGCAAAAGTTGAAGCTGTCGAGGGCGGCATACGAGTCACGTCAAAAGGACGCCTTAAAGCGCAAGGTTTCCGCACGACTGAATACCCTGGCTTTCCAACGGATATGCAAGCGCAATTCATGGCGCTCAATGCGGTGTCCGAAGGCGCTTCCAAAGTCACTGAAACCATCTTTGAAAATCGGTTTATGCACGTGAATGAATTGGTGCGTTTGGGAGCGAGTATCACCATTGACGGTAAAGCTGCATTCGTTGATGGCGTGACCAAACTCTCTGGCGCAACTGTGCAAGCGACCGATTTGCGCGCTTCTGCCTGCTTGGTGATTGCGGGCTTGGTGGCCGATGGTGAGACATCGGTTGAGCGTATCTACCACCTTGACCGCGGTTATGACCAGATGGAAACCAAATTGCGTGGGATTGGTGCAAAGATTGAGCGCGTCAAAGCATAGTTTATTGACTAAAAAACGCATCCTGCTAGCACCCTGGCAGGTCGTTTTACTGCTAAGTGTTTACATTGGCATCTTGCTGAACGGTGCTGTTTTCTTTCGACGCTACACAGAGCTTGGCACAGCGTCTTTATCAATATTGGCTGAGATGGCTTTGGTTTTTAGCTTCACGGCTTTCTTATTAAGCTTGGCTGATTTGTCTGGTTTGCTAGGGAAATGGTGGGCGCGTATTTGTATTGTTTTGCTACTTACCATCTCGGTTTTAGCCAGCTACTACATGACTTTTTTCAATGTGGTGATCGGCTACGGTGTCGTTCAAGCCGTGCTGACAACAGACGTTGATCTTTCAAAAGAAGCCGTTGGGTTTGGCTTGTTTGCGTGGTTTTTTATCTTAGCTGTGATTCCTTTGGTGCTGTGGTGGCGCTATGTGCATGTCTGTAAAAACACGGTTTCTAGCTGGCCGTTGCGATTTAAGCAATTGGGTGGGCAAATCGGTTTGGTCTTGCTGTTGGCCGCAGCGTTTGTGGTCGTCGCTCAGTATGTGAACAATCGCTCGAATATGACAGAGACGATTGGTCAAGACATTGGCAAAGCCAGCTTGGCAGCGCATACCTATGTGCCTAGCAATTGGGTGGCAGGTTTAGGAATGTCTGCCTCAAGCGCTTGGGATAATTGGGCAAGCAAAGACACAAAAGTTGACCCAGCTACGCAATTTCAATACAGCCTGAATGCCTTGGCTGATGATGTCATCTTAGTCATCGTTATTGGTGAATCCGCCCGCTCTGGCAATTTCGGTTTGTTGGGCTACGAGCGCCCAACTACGCCCTTACTCGCTGCCGAGAAAAACTTGGCGGCGTTTAAAGCTACTTCTTGTAATACATCAACTAGGTTGTCATTGGCGTGTATGTTCGTACGTCCGCAAGCTGTAGTTGAGCGAGGCTTGCAAGCGCCACAAGTGCTGGAAGAAACCGTTTTTTCAGTCTTCAAAAAACTGGGTTTCAGCATCGAATTATTCGCCATGCAATCGGAAGTTTGGTTTTACAACAGCATCAAGCCAGACTTTTACAAAATCCGCGAAGTCATTGCCGCAGATCCTGCCTACCGCGGCAAACCTGTTTTAGATTTAATATTGGTTTCTGAATTAGAGCTTGCCATGGCCAAGCAACCCAAAGGTCGCCAAGTTGTCGTGCTGCACACCAAAGGCTCACATTTTTCATACAGCAGCCGCTATCCGCGTGAATTTGCCAAATTTCAACCCGAATGTTCTGGCGTTGATGGCTCTTGCAGCAAGCAATCCATGGTGAACTCTTATGACAACAGTATTTTGTACACTGACACTTTTTTGAAGAGCTTGATGACCAGTTTGTCTGGTAAAAAAGCGCTTTTAATCTACACCTCTGACCATGGTGAAACGATCGAAGAAAACCGGCATTTTCACGCCACACCTAAACCCCTAGCGCCGCCTGAGCAGCTTGACGTACCACTGCTGTTTTGGGCTTCCGAGCCATATTTGAACGCCAACCCTGATACCAAAAAAGTGTTTAAACAGCTGCAATTGGCGGCTAAATCGCCTAAAACTGCTCCTGGACATGCTAATTTGTTCGATTCCATGCTCGGATGTTTAGGTATCACTTCAAATAACGGTGGAATCAACGACAAGTACAATCTGTGTCATTAAGGATGCGCTGATTTGAGAGCTACCTTTGTCCTATTTTGTTATTCCCGCGCAGGCGGGAATCCATGCCGACTTACCGGAGTCTAAATTTGATTAATCTAACCTTATTGGGAGCACCAATTTGATTACGCTTGCGCTATCAAAGGGTCGCATTTTTGAAGAAACCCTGCCACTGCTCAAAGCCGCCGGTATCGAGGTGTTGGAAGACCCTGAAAAGTCACGCAAGCTGATTTTGACCACCAACCAGCCCGATGTGCGGGTGCTGGTCGTGCGCGCCACGGACGTGCCCACTTATGTGCAATACGGCGGCGCGGACATGGGCATCACGGGTAAAGACACACTGTTAGAACACGGTATGGAGTGGGGCGGCAGCACCAGCGCTGCGGGCTTGTACACCCCGTTGGATCTGCAAATCGCCAAATGCCGCATCAGCGTGGCGGTGAAGGCGGATTTTGACTACGCCGCTGCCGTCAAACGCGGTAGCCGCCTCAAAGTCGCCACCAAATACGTGGCCATCGCCCGTGAATTCTTCGCCAGCAAGGGCGTGCACGTGGACTTGATCAAGCTTTACGGCAGTATGGAACTCGCCCCGCTGGTCGGCATGGCCGATGCGATTGTCGATCTGGTCTCCACCGGCAACACCCTCAAAGCCAACCACCTGGTTGAGGTCGAGCACATCATGGACATCAGCTCGCGTTTGGTGGTCAACCAAGCCGCGCTGAAGCTCAAACAAGCCCCGATTCGCGCCATCATTGATGCGTTTGCGGGCGCAATCGTCAAGTAATTAGGTAAATAATTCACTATGAATTTAATAGCTGCTCCAGCATATTTATCAACGTCTAGCGCCACATTTGAGGCTGATTTCAAGGCGCGCCTGCATTGGTCGGATGCTACAGATGCGGGCATCGAAGACGTGGTCGCCAACATCCTGCGCGATGTGCAAACACGCGGTGATGCCGCTGTTTTGGAGTACACCAATCGTTTTGATGGCTTGAATGCGACATCACTAGCAAGTTTGGAATTGACACAAGCCGAGCTGAAAACCGCTTTTGACGAGATACCCGCCAACCAGCGCGACGCCTTGCAAGCCGCCGCCAAGCGCGTGCGCAGCTACCACGAAGCCCAGAAAAAAGCCAATGGCGAAAGCTGGAGCTACCGTGACGAAGATGGCACGCTCTTAGGTCAAAAAGTCACCCCGCTAGACCGCGTCGGCATCTACGTGCCTGGCGGCAAGGCGACCTACCCATCCAGCGTGTTGATGAACGCGATTCCGGCGCACGTCGCCGGTGTCAGCGAGATCATCATGGTTGTGCCAACCCCTGGAGGTGAGAAAAACTTGATGGTGTTGGCCGCCGCCTACATCGCCGGCGTCAGCCGCGCCTTCACCATTGGTGGGGCGCAAGCGGTTGCTGCTTTGGCCTATGGCACGGCCACCATCCCCAAAGTCGACAAAATCACCGGCCCTGGCAACGCCTACGTGGCCGCCGCCAAGCGCCGCGTGTTTGGCACGGTCGGCATCGACATGATCGCCGGTCCAAGCGAGATTTTGGTCTTGGCAGATGGTACAACCCCGCCCGACTGGGTGGCGATGGACTTGTTCAGCCAGGCCGAGCATGACGAGCTGGCGCAAAGCATCCTGCTCTGCCCAGACGCCGCCTACATCGCCCAAGTGCAGGAAAGCATTAACCGCCTGCTGCCCGACATGCCCCGCGCCGCCATCATCGCCAAGTCGCTCAACGACCGTGGCGCGCTGATTTTGACCCGCAGCATGGAAGAAGCCTGCGACATCAGCAACCGCATCGCCCCCGAGCACCTAGAAGTCTCCAGCCGCGACCCACACCGCTGGGAGCCGCTGCTCAAACACGCCGGTGCGATCTTTTTGGGCGCCTACACCAGCGAGTCCCTGGGCGACTACTGCGCCGGCCCCAACCACGTGTTGCCCACATCAGGCACAGCCCGTTTCAGCAGTCCGCTGGGCGTCTACGACTTTCAAAAGCGTAGTAGCCTGATTGAAGTCAGCGAAGCTGGCGCTCAGGTACTGGGCAAAATCGCCTCGGTTTTGGCGCATGGTGAAGGCTTGCAAGCGCATGCACGGGCGGCTGAGATGCGGCTACTGTAAGTTTTTCGGTTGAAATGCGACTTAATTAGTGTTTTGATACTCTAAAGTAAAGTGAGTTTTCCATGAAATTTTTCGCCTCCACAGCTTTCAAAAGCACTGTTTTGAGTCTGCTACTGCTAGGCACAGCCTCCGCCATGAGCCTGCGCGAGCTGCGTCAGCTAGAACGCGCTAACCCTAAACAAGGCGATTTGTACGTGCAGTATTACTTGATTGGCGTTTTGGAAGGCATTCAAGAGGCAAACACAGCGGTGACGCGAGCAGGCGGCAAACCCCTGTTTTGCCAAAACGGCCGCAGACTAGACGCCACCCAAGCGCAAACTATTTTCGATACTGAGCGTAAACGCAACGCTGAGCTGTACGAAGCAGATATGCCCGTGCAGTTGGTAATGATGAATGCGTTGGCTTCTACTTATACGTGTGAGTAGAGTAAATTTACTATCATTTTAATAGCTAATTAGGCAATAAATACGCTGGCTAGAGGCGTAAATAGCACCTAAAAGTCGGTTTTCAGCTCAAAAACGGCCATTTTTTGAGTCGATCCCAGCTAAAAATAACACGAACTTCGTGCAACACGAATTTCGTGTTAATATTCCTTCCATGAAAAATGTCACCATCACCGTTGAAGAATCCGCGCTGGAGTGGGCTCGGATTGAGGCTGCTAAGCGCAATTCCAGTGTTTCTCGGCTCGTGGGCGAGATTTTGACTGAGAAGATGCGGCAAGAGGATGCTTATGCGCAGGCTATGCGCAAGGCCATCAAGTTTGAGTCTTGGGGCGAGAGCGATGGCAACTTTTTGACGCGGGACGAGATGTATGAGCGTGCTAGTTTTCGTTGATACCAACGTGCATCTTTACACCAAAGATGCACGGGACGCTGCCAAACAAATCCGCGCCAACGAGTGGTTGACTTGGTGCTGGACGCAGCGGGCAGGGCGCATCAGCACGCAGGTGTTAAATGAGTATTACAACAACGCTATCACGAAGTTCAAAGCGGTTGTCACGCTCGAAAAAGCCAGAGAACAGGTGCGCATGCTGCGGCTGTGGCAACCCCCACATTTGGATACCTACACGGTTGACGGTGCTTGGGCGATGCAGGACAAATACAAACTGAGCTATTGGGACGCGCTCATCATGTCGTCCGCACAGCAGCAGGGCTGCGGCTATTTGTTGAGTGAAGACATGCAGCACCTGCAAACCTACGACACCGTACAGGTGATCAACCCGTTCTTGATGACGCCCGCAGAATTTGAGGCTTTGTGACATGACTGAAAAAATCTCCAACCTAATCCAATCCCGCATCCGCCAAGACATCGTCTCTATGCACGCCTACGCCATTCAGGACTCGGTTGGTATGGTCAAACTGGACGCGATGGAGAATCCGCATCGACTGCCGCTGGACTTGCAACAGCAGTTGGGCGAACGCCTCGGCAAGCTGGCGCTGAACCGCTACCCCAATGGCCGCGTCAACGACCTGCGCACCGCGCTGGCCACCTATGCCGATATGCCCGCTGGTTACGACATCATGCTAGGCAACGGCTCGGACGAGTTGATTTCGTTGCTGGCGCTGGCTTGCGATGTTCCGGGAGCGACCATCCTGGCTCCGCTTCCGGGCTTT
>JAYUJX010000207.1:0-1840 GCA_043764955.1 Polaromonas sp. | reverse complement strand
TAGCAGGTGTTGGTCAGCATTGGATTGGGATTAACTTCCCAGCCATTGAGCTGCGCCACAATGGCAGCTGCTGCCACTTTCGCTTGCGCGTTGGCCATGTGTCCGCTCTTGGGCATGCCTGGTGCGATTTGGATGGAGTCACCCAACACGTGCACATCTTTAGCGGCTGTTGATTCAAATGTGAGGTAGTTCACACCGCACCAGCGACCATTCGCCATGTTGTTCAAGCCAGAGTTAACTGCAATCAAGCCAGCGCGCATATTGGGCAAAGCGTTGATAACACTTGCTTTAGCATCTTCTTGAATTTCAAACTTGATGGTGCCCGTTTTAGCATCAACGGCAGTTACCTTGTGGTCGCCACGGTACTCGATCATGCCGGCGTATTGGCTTGCCCACACCTTTTTGAACAAGGGACCTTTGGAGGTCACATCAGGATTACCGTCCAAAATCAGAATTTTGCTCTTTGGCTTGGCCACTTTGAAGTAAGACGCGATCTGGCTGGCACGCTCGTACGGGCCAGGTGGGCAGCGGTATGGTGCGACGGGGATGGTAATAGCGTAGGTGCCACCGTCTGGCATGGCTTCGAGCTGCTTGCGCAAAGTTGCCGTTTCTGCACCGGCTTTCCAGGCTTGCACGATGTGGCCACTGGCACTCGCTGCGGCCAGACCTTCGATGCTGCCCATCATCAAATCAATGCCAGGGGAAATCACCAGCTTGTCATAGGCGATGCTGCCACCGCGTGCCAAAGTCACGGTTTTCTTCGCGGCGTCGATGTTGCTGACCATGTCTTGCACCACCCTCACGCCATGCTTTTTAGACAAATGCTCGTAAGAGCTGGTGATGTCCGCCATCTGCTTGTGGCCGCCCAGCACCATGTTGGATACGGGGCAAGAGATGAAAGCAGCGTTGGGCTCGATCAACACCACGTCAATGTTGTACTGAGACAGCAAGCGGACATATTTAGCTGCTGTCGCCCCACCGAAACCACCACCCACGACGACAACTTTGGCTTTTGAAGGCATAGAAGTTGTCGCGCAACCGGCTAAGCCCAGCAAGCTCAAAGCAGCGGCAGATTGTAAAAGTTGACGGCGTTGCAAATTGTTTAAGTTAGTCATGGCAGTCCGTCCTTATTTCTTTTGTACGGCAAAATACGCAGCAATCATGGCAACTTGCGCATCGCTGTAGCCCTTGCTGAGCTGATGCATCACCGTGGCAGGACGGCTGCCATCTTTGAAAGCTTTCATTTGCAAAATAATGTTGGCAGCAGGCATGCCCGCTAAGGGGACAACAGCCGAACCATTTGTAGCAGCGCCTTTGGTGCCATGGCAAGTCGCACATGTTGCAGAAACACTCGCTACGTACAACTCATCTTTGCTTTGCGCCCAAGCTGTAGCTCCCGCAAAAGCAGCCAAACCAGCCACCAAAACTGAAGCCAACCAGATTTTTATACGTTTATTCATCATGTTGGTGTCCTTATACCTTTTTATATCTGAAATTTCATATAGTTATTTTCGATGCTGCATATAACTATATTCAATGGTAATCCCTGGAGAGAAGTGATTCAGTCCGTATAAACCCTAGTTATTATCCGGGTTGACTAAAATTATGCTATTATTTTAATAGCAATTTAGGCAATAAATACGGCGGCTATAATCACAAATAGCATAAAAAATCGGGCGCTTTTGCAAGCTGCCCGATTGGTTGTTTACCATGCCAGGTAATTTTTTACTGCGCCGTGATACCCGCCGTTTTAATCACTTTGGTCCAACGTGGGATTTCATTGGCCACAAACGCTGTGTAGGCTTTTGAGCCCAATGTTGGAACGACAAAACCTTGTGAT
>JAYUJX010000206.1:0-1853 GCA_043764955.1 Polaromonas sp. | reverse complement strand
AACGGTGTGAACAGCTGGGACAACCTGACTTTTGCAACGCCTTGCAAGTTCATCACCAACGGCCCCAACCACGACGATTGGTGCAACATCGGCAATGCGCCGGATAAATCGCCCACAACCGTGCTGATTGGTGATAGCGTGGGAAATGGCTTCGCGCCGATGCTGCTCTCCTACGCAAAAGTACACTCAACAACTGGCAAGGCACCTTTTGTATTTCGTCAATTCGGTCGTGGCGCTTGTCCGATGTTGAACGGAATTGGCTCTATGAGATGCGCAGAGCTAACTGCAGCAGCTACAAACTATATTGACAAAACTCCGAGTATAGATACCGTTATTCTTGCGGCTAACTGGCCTTTGTACTTTTATGGTTTTGACTGGACGGATAAAAACTTCATCACCGCAGCACAATTTGAAGAAGTCATCAAACAAACCATCACTCAATACCAGAGCAAGGGTAAGCGAGTCATTGTTTTTCTTGCTCCACCCACTGGAGCAAATCCTCGCGCTTGCGTCGTGCGCCCATTGCGAATGACAAATGAAAACAAATGCCAATTCAGCTTACAAGATGCCATGAATAACTCGCGCAGTTACCGTGCCGCCTTTGTCGCACTTCTTGACCAGTTGAATGTTAATTATTTTGATCCTTTTCAGTACATGTGCGACCAAACAAGTTGCCAAGTCACTGATGGCACACGTATCTACTATGTTGATTACGAGCATTTCAGCGTATTTGGAGGTCAGTTTTTGGCGGATGCGGCCAAAGTTGATTTGCTGACATTGTTAAATATCGCAACCAAGTAGCTTTTGCGCGAAAAGTTTGGAAAATCGAATGCTTTTTAGGGTTGTTACGAATTAATACCCTATTTTCAATATAATTCATGCAAAATCGCAACGAGCAGGTTGTCAGCACTTTAACAATTCACTTTAAGTGGTTGTTGTGAAACAATAAAAAATATAAGTCTTAAGTCTTAAGTTTTCAGTATTTTCACTAAAGGAATTAACATCATGGTATGGCTAGATAAATTAAATTCAAATGGAGCAGGTAAACGCTCCTTATTGCTCTCAGCTGCACTTTTCGCTGCTTTGGTTGCTAGCGCCTGTAATGTTGGCAAAACGGACACCGTTACAACGACAACGGCAGGTGGCACAACCACAGCAACCAAATCTGGTTGTATGGGATCTTACGTAGGTGGTTATTCTATGCCTGATAAAGAAAGACGTATCAGTAACCGTAACCGATCTTTGAATGACCGTGGAATCGGAGTTACCGGTAATGATGATGTTGATAACGCTAATGCCGGCGGTGGTCCACCAGATGGCGGTATTTGGATGGCGGGAAGCTTCCAGTTTGAAACAGATGGCAATTGCAATGTCATTGCTGGACAAACAATGATTTTTTACGCCTATGAATATGGCATCAGTGGCACAGTCAACAAAGACGGAACATTTAATTTAACTTGGTCAGGACAAGGCTCATCTGGACAAATGGTTGGAGGCGTTGACACCAATAATAATATCTATGGTGATTTTTTCCATCCAGCGCCAGACAGCTACGTTAACGGCGTGTTGAGTGGGACATTTACGAAAAATGGTAAAATTTAACTGTTTTGCTAGCTAAGTTCTAGCAACATAAAAACTGACTTGCTCGGTCTACATCTTGGCCGAAAGTCAGTTTTTTTACGTCTAATTTTCGCAAAGCACCGTGACAGATACCCGTAGCCTAGCCCCAAGCACTAACAACGCCATCAAGTACGTTCTGGCAGTTGTCACAGCTCTCGCTTTTCTATGGCTGTCGTTTCGTGGGACTGATGTTGTCGACGTTTTGGCGCATTCGCAGGATGTCAAACCCATCC
>JAYUJX010000205.1:0-1856 GCA_043764955.1 Polaromonas sp. | reverse complement strand
TGCCTAAAAGCTGGCGCAAAACGACGGGTAGCACCAAAATCCAATAGGATGATCTGTTGGGTTTGCTCGTCATAACGGTAGTTGGCAAAGTTAGGGTCAGTTTGCATCAGCCCGAACTCAAACAATTCCCTAAATACCAAGCCCACTAATTGGCTAAGTAGCCTGTCGCGCTCATGCTGCGGGGCATTGGCCATAGATTCCACAGGAACCCCTGCCACATAGGACATGGCCAGCACATTTTTGGTCGTCAAATCAGCATGTAATTGGGGCACAACAAATTCAGGGCTGCCAGCCAACAGCTCACCAAAGCGCTGCAGATGCGCGGCTTCAGCTTCGTAGTCAGCTTCCTCGCGCAACTGGCGCTTGGCTTCGCGCAGCAACGGCGCAATATCAAGCGTTTTAGGTAGCAAGCCCGACAAACGCAAGAGCGATGCCACGTTATCAACGTCGCTACTGATACTTTTGCGAACGCCTGGGTACTGAATCTTGATGGCTAGATCACGGCCGTCCAGCGTGGTCGCACGGTGAACCTGACCTATGGATGCGGCGGCTAATGGGGTGAAAGAAAACGACTCAAAGCGTGTTTGCCACTTGGCGCCCCAGTTTCCTGTGAGCACAGCTTGTAACTGACGCTGCGGCATGGCGTGGGCATCAGAGCGCAAACGAGCCAAAATAGCCGCCATCTCGGGCGGTAGCAGGTCACCAGTGTCCATCGAAATGAGCTGCCCCAGCTTCATCGCCGCACCGCGCATTTGCGAGAGTTGCTGCGTGACCCTTTGCATATTAGCAGGGGTGAGTAGCAAGTCACTTATTTTGGGGCGCTTCCCTTGGGCAAGCTGCTTCGCGCCAGCCATCAGCATGTTACCCGCGACACCAGAAGCCATGCCGCCCAAGCGAAACAGTCGCCCCAAGCGGCTGCTGGGAACGGCGGAGCTGCTGGGCGCAGTTGAAGCTGTTTTTGGAATTTTTAGAGGAGCGTTTGCGGAAGCTGTCACGGGTGTTTTTGCAGGAGTTTTCGCAATATTTGGGCTTGGCATGAAGGCGTGCTCTGTCTTGATAGATGATTCTCATTGTAGGGTTGCGAACTGAATTTGCTGCAAGTTCCAGTCAATGCCGCATTTTCTACACGGAACTGCTTCACTGTGATAGTTGCGATCATGCTAAAGTAAGGATAACGCTAAAGTATTGACAATGCATTGTTGCAAAACCGATCAAATCAAAAGATTCGAGTCACTGAATAGATTGATTTTTAAATTTTAATGTCCACATCTTCTGATCTTCTCGGCCAAATTCCGCCACCCAAACCCACCGACCGTCTCTTCTTCGCTCTGTTCCCCAGCGAAGACGCCATTCCTCATATCGTCAAAACTTCCCAACAACTGCGCGATGAACATGGTTTGACGGGCAAATCTCCCGCAAACGACCGCTTGCACGTGACGCTGCACCATGTGGGCGACTATGCGGGTGGTTTGCCGAATGGGGTGGTCGAAGCATCGCAAGCGGTGGCTGCAACGATTGCAATGCCACCTTTTGAGGTGACTTTTGACCGTGCGATGAGCTTTGCTGGTAGTCCGCGAAACAAGCCGTTTGTGCTGCGCGGGGATGAGGGTAGGGCTGGTGGATTAGCGGCTTTGATGGCGTTTCAAAAGTCGTTTTACCTCGCCATGTGCCGTGCCGGTCTGCAAGGGCCGCGCGCCAATGCCAAGTTTGCACCGCATGTGACGCTGATGTATGACAGCCAAGGCGTGGCTGAGCAAGCGATTGAGCCTGTCTGCTGGTCAGCGCATGACTTTGTTTTGGTGCACAGCTTGCTGGGGCGGACCAGGCATATCCATTTGGGTCGCTGGTCAGCTCAG
>JAYUJX010000204.1:0-1856 GCA_043764955.1 Polaromonas sp. | reverse complement strand
GGTTCATTTCTTCCAGAAATATCCGCTTGCGTGTGCGTTTGGTGATTAATTCGTACCCGGTAGTCGCTAGGCTGGTTTGTTTCATAATCTATCAACGTCTCTCAACACTCAGCGGTTGGCTGGGTTTTGCAGAGTTTCCTTAAAAATTGAAGTATGTTTCTACATAAAGACAAATCATGTTGTTTTTCAAAATATCAAAGTCTCTACGCCTGTAGACGTCCCCAACAAACAAACCGTCGCCTTCTGGTGAGCAAACACCCCCACTGTCACCACGCCCGGCCATTGGTTGACTGTGGATTCAAAAGCCAGCGGGTCGGAAATCTTTAAATTCAGCACGTCAACGATGTGTTGCCCATTGTCAGTCACTAAAGGCTGTCCGTCTTTTTGACGAACTGAGCAAACGCCGCCCATCGCTGCAAACTGCTGCATGACGCGTTTGGTCGCCATCGGGATGACTTCTACAGGTAGCGGAAACGCCCCCAGCGTGTTGACCAGCTTGCTCTCGTCGGCGATGCAGACGAATTGCTTGGACAGGGCGGCCACAATCTTCTCGCGCGTGAGCGCTGCACCGCCGCCTTTGACCATGTAACCCACGTGGTCGATTTCGTCTGCGCCGTCGATGTAAACGGCCAATTCGGTCACGTCGTTTGCGTCAAACACGGGAATGCCCAGCGCCTTGAGCCGCTCGGTACTCGCCACCGAGCTGGAGACGGCGCCTTTGATGGTGCCCTTGATGGTCGCCAGCGCGTCGATGAACTTGTTCACCGTCGACCCCGTGCCCACGCCGACAATCTCCCCCGCCACCACGTATTGCAAAGCGGCTTGGCCGACCAGTGTTTTGAGTTCGTCTTGTGTCATGGGCTGATACTTTCGGTAAGTTTCTGAGAAAATAGAGAGATGCAAAAACGAGGAGATGAGAAAAACCCGTTCGGACTGAGCTTGTCGAAGTCTTCACAAACCCTTCGACAAGCTCAGGGCGAACGGCCTAACACATCATCTTGATTCAAAAAATAACTTCTATTATCCAATGTCCCTACTCCCCTACGCCCTCGCCCGCCCCTTTTTATTTGGCCTAGACGCCGAAACCGCCCATGACATCACCATGGCGGGCTTGACCGCCACACAGGGCACGCCGCTGACCTGGGCGTATTGCAACGGCCGCATCGACGACCCCATCACCCTCGCTGGACTGAAATTCCCTAACCGCATCGGTATGGCGGCTGGTTTGGACAAAAACGCCAAAGCCATTGACGGCTTAGGCGCGATGGGCTTTGGCTTTGTCGAAGTCGGTACCGTCACCCCGCTGGCGCAACCTGGCAACCCCAAACCCCGTATGTTCCGCCTGCCAGCGGCCAACGCGCTGATTAACCGCCTCGGTTTCAACAACGAAGGTTTGGACGCCTTTTTAGCCAACGTCCAAAAAGCCAAATTCCGCAGCGCTAGTTCTGCAAACCCCATGCTGTTGGGCTTGAACATCGGCAAAAACGCCGCCACACCCATTGAAAACGCCACAGACGACTACCTGATCTGCCTGCGCGGCGTCTACCCGCATGCCGATTACGTGACCGTCAACATTTCCAGCCCGAACACCAAAAACCTGCGCGCTTTACAAAGTGACGAGGCTTTGGACGCACTTTTGGGCGCGATTGCTGCTGAACGCACCGTTTTGAAGCAAAAATATGGCAAATCCGTCCCCATCTTCGTCAAAATCGCCCCAGATTTAGACGAATCACAGATTGAAGTCATCGCAGCCACGCTGAAAAAGTACAGCATGGACGGCGAAGCTGGAAATGACGCTTGGGGCGTCATAGCCACCAACACCACCTTGAGCCGCGAAGCCGTCAAAGGCCTCCCCC
>JAYUJX010000203.1:0-1859 GCA_043764955.1 Polaromonas sp. | reverse complement strand
TGCCTTCGGTGATGTTTCTAGAGCGTGGGTTCAGGATGGTCATATTCAGGGATTATTTGGGTTGCAGATGCTTCTATTATAAGAAAGCTTTGGGGGTGGGGTTGGATTGCAAAATGCTACTGATTCAATAGCGCCTTAGGCAATAAATACGTCGGCTAGATTCATATTTTTAGGGTAAAAACGAAAAAAAAGGAGAACGAAGCTTCCTGTTGTACTACGAGTATGTAGTTTACTTACGAATTGTCACTTCCATGCGGCCGGCTTCTTCGTTGCTCATGGCCGCACCGGTTGTGGTGTTGGCTGGTTTCTCTAACATCACGCGATCTTCGGCAATGCCAGCGGCTTTTAGGGCGGCTGCGTTCGCGTTGCTTTGGCTGCAGAGTCGGCAGAAGTTGTAGCTGTTGCAGCGGCATTTTTTGCGCCATCAGCGGCTTGTTTGGCGGCGTCGCTGCCTTTGTTGCAGTAGCTGAGCAAGAAGAGGGCGGCAATACCGGCGGCCAACCAGGGCAACCATTTCATCAAGCCGCCACCCGCTGCTGAGAGCGTGGCGCCATCTGTGCTGAAACCCATCACCTCGCTAGACAAGGGTGTTGGGACCGTGCCGCCTGGGGTGAGTTTACCGATCACCATGGGTAGCAAAAAGCCCAAAGCTGAAGCAGCTGTAGAGTTGCCAATGCCGAGCTTCGAAGTGATGTTGCTGAGCAAACCGGTTTGGCCGCCCATGAGAGATTGGATTTGTGCGGCGCTGACTGGCAAAGCACCTGCGCCACCGCCCAGCCAAGACTGAGCCACATTGCCCAAACCGCTGCTGGTGAGTTTGGCAATAAAACCCGACAGACCGCCTGTGTCTTTGTTGGTCAAGTAAGCCAAGAGCATTTGCACTAACGGGCCGGCTTTGTCGCCGAGGCCAAAGCGTGAAGCGGCTTCGCGGATGATGAGGTCAAACATGGTCGAATCTCCTAATTTTTCTGAGTTGTGTTGAATATAGCTGAGCATCATAGAGTTGGCCGTTCTGCTGCTAATATCCTAACCATGTTAATTCACCCACAAATCAACCCCGTCGCACTTCAGCTTGGCCCTTTGGCTATCCACTGGTACGGTTTAACCTACCTTGCTGCGTTCGGTCTGTTCATGCTGCTGGGTTTCAGGCGGCTGAAGCATCAGCCGTACGCGAGGCTAGCGGGCGACACCGCTGGCAAATGGTCAAAGCGCGATGTGGAAGATATTTTGTTTGCCGGTGTCATGGGTGTGATTCTGGGTGGGCGCATTGGTTACTGTTTGTTTTACAAGCCAGCGTATTACGCGTCGCATCCGCTGGAGATTTTTGCGGTGTGGCAGGGCGGCATGAGCTTTCATGGTGGCATGCTGGGTGTGATCTTGGCGATGGTTTGGTATGCTTATTCGCGCAAAAAATCGTTTTGGCAAGTGATCGATTTTGGTGTGCCCTGTGTGCCGACCGGTTTGGCGGCTGGGCGGGTGGGTAATTTCATCAATGGCGAGTTGCCAGGCCGTCTGGCCGACCCATCACTGCCATGGGGCATGTTGTTCAGGGGCTATGGCGATGCGCCACGCCACCCTTCACAGATTTACCAGTTTTTGCTAGAAGGTTTGCTGCTTTTTGTATTGCTGTGGTTGTACGCCCGTAAAGAGCGCAAAGAGGCGCAGGTGTCGGCGGCGTTCTTCTTTGGCTATGGCGTGCTGCGCTTTACGGCGGAGTTTTTCCGCGAGCCGGATGCGCATCTGGGTATTTTGTCACTGGGCATGAGCATGGGGCAGTGGCTGTGCGTACCGATGATTTTGGGTGGTGTGATTTTATGGCTATGGGCCGATAAACAAACGAATAAACGCTGAGCAGGCAT
>JAYUJX010000202.1:0-1860 GCA_043764955.1 Polaromonas sp. | reverse complement strand
CCAAGGGATTAGGGCGTTTTGAACCCGTGTCATGGGATGCTGCGTTGTCTGACATTGGAGAAAAACTCAAGTCGATTGCAGCGCGCAACCCGCAAGCCATCGTGCCCTACAGCTACGCAGGCACCATGGGCTTGGTGCAAGGCGAGGCCATGGCGGCGCGGTTTTTCAACAAGCTGGGTGCCTCCAAACTGCACCGTTCGATCTGCGCCATGGCCGGTGGTGAGGGCTTGACCTACACGCTGGGCGGCAAAGTCGGCATGAAGGTCGAGTTTTTTGCACAGTCCAAATTCATCATCATCTGGGGCAGCAACTCGATTGGCAGCAATCTGCATTTTTGGCGCTATGCCCAAGCGGCGAAACGTGACGGTGCCAAACTCATCTGCATCGATCCGCGCAAAACCGAAACCGCCGACAAATGCCATGAGCATATTGCTTTGTTGCCAGGCACCGATGCGGCGCTGGCTTTGGCCATGATGCATGAGTTGATTGTCAACAACTGGCTGGACCACGACTACATTGAAAAAAACACGGTCGGCTGGACAGCGTTGAAAGCGCGTGCGCTGCTATGGAACCCAGAGCGCGCCGCCAAGGTCTGCGGCATCCCTGTTGAGCAGATCAAGTCTTTGGCATTTGACTATGGCCATTGCTACGTCAACCAAACACCCGCCGCCATTCGCTTGAACTACGGCATGCAGCGTGTGCGTGGTGGTGGCAATGCAGTGCGTGCAGTGACGTGTTTGCCAGCTTTGATTGGCGCTTGGAAGCACCCCGCCGGTGGCTTGTTGCTATCCAGCTCCGGCATGTTTCCGGTGGACAAAGTGGCTTTGCAACGACCAGATTTGGAAACAGCAAGCACCCGAACCATCAATATGGTGACCATCGGCGACGATTTGCAAAAACCAAGTTCTGCCGAGTTCGGCCCAAAAATCGAAGCATTGATCGTCTACAACAGCAACCCCGTGGCGGTCGCACCCGACTCCAGCCAGGTCGTCAAAGGCTTTGCCCGAGAAGACCTGTTCACTGTGGTGCTGGAACATTTCCAAACCGACACAGCCGACTACGCCGACTACATCCTGCCCGCCACGACGCAGCTGGAACACTGGGACATCCACACCACCTACGGACATACCGACGTGATGCTGAACCGCCCGGCCATTGCACCCGTGGGTGAGTCCAAAACCAACACCCAGATATTCCGTGATCTTGCCACCCGCATGGGCTATAGCGATGCGTGTTTCGCTGATGACGACGAAACCTTGTGCAAGCAAGCTTTTGGCGACAAAGTCAGTTTCGACGCCTTGCTGGACAAAGGCTTTTCGACATTGCCTATCGCCGATGCACCATTCGCCAATGGCAACTTCCCCACATCGTCGGGCAAGTGCGAATTTTTCAGCGATAGCTTAGCCCAACAGGGTTTGGATGGTTTGCCAGATCATCTAGACAACTACGAGTTGGCTGGTTCATCTGCGATGTATCCGCTGGCCATGATTTCCCCGCCAGCGCGCAATTTTCTCAATTCCACTTTCGTCAACGTTAGCAGTTTGCGCGATATTGAGGCTGAACCAGTCTTGGAGATTCACGCTGATGATGCACACAGTCGTGGCATCGCATCGGGCGATGTGGTTAATGTTTTCAACCAGCGCGGCAGCTACCAGTGTAAAACGGTGGTGTCCAAACGCGCCCGCCCCGGCGTGGTCAATGGGTTGGGAATTTGGTGGCGTAAGCTGGGCCTGAATGGTACCAATGTGAATGAAGTGACCAGTCAAAAGTTAACCGATTTGGGTCAAGGGCCCGTTTTTTACGATTGTTTGGTCGAGGTGAAGCGGTGCGCTTAACACGCAATTTGCTTGTTATCCCGCT
>JAYUJX010000201.1:0-6656 GCA_043764955.1 Polaromonas sp. | reverse complement strand
TATTGGCTCTGCAAACCGCGACCCAGTGCAGTTCGAAAATCCTGAAGAAATGGACGTGACGAGATCCAATTGCAAACATTTGTCGTTTGCGTTTGGGATTCATCAATGTGCTGGACTTCATTTGGCGCGTTTAGAGGGCAGAATAGCTTTGCAGATTTTTTTACAACGGTTCCCCAATTACAAGCTGACTGCTGCGCCAAAGCGAGGTGGCCGAGCGCGCTTCAGAGGTTTTTTGAATGCACCGTTCTCTATTGATTAAAAATTTTAAACTTGATGCAAGCTTATAAATACTGTCCTTCGTGTGCCACACCTTTGGCATTTGTCTCCTTGATGGAAGACGGTGGCATGAAGGAGCGTTTGCGCTGCCAAGCTTGTGAATTCACGCATTGGAACAACCCAACGCCTGTATTGGCTGCGGTCATTGAATACGAAGGACGAATCTTTCTGGCGCAAAATGCAGCTTGGCCTGGCAAGATGTTTGCGCTGATTACTGGCTTTATGGAAGCAGGAGAAACGCCTAAAGACGGTATTGCGCGTGAGATCAAAGAAGAGACGAATCTTGATGTCAGCGAGCTTAATTTGATTGGTGTGTATGACTTTCAACGCATGAACCAAATCATCATCGCATACCATGCCGCCGCTTCGGGTGACGTAATTTTGTCGCCTGAGCTGGTTGATTTCAGGCTGTTTTCGCCGCAAACGGTGAAATGTTGGCCTTCTAGTACAGGTTATGCCTTGGCGGATTGGCTTAAATCGCGCGGCCATGAGCCGCAGTTCGTGGAATGGCCAAAGTCTTAAAAGCTGTAATGCCTGTTCTAAAGCAAAAAGCCCTTTAAACGATATGTTTGAAGGGCTTTTTAATTCGGAAAACTGAATTACTTCAATTTAACTTCTTTGTAATCCACATGCTTACGTGCTTTTGGATCAAATTTCTTGATCAGCATTTTGTCAGGTGTGGTTTTCTTGTTTTTGTCAGTCGTGTAGAAATGACCTGTTCCAGCTGTTGATTCCAGCTTGATTTTTTCGCGTCCGCCTTTTGCCATGATGGTTCTCCGTATCTAGGTGTGTGGGTGGATTAAGCTTGACCGCGAGCGCGCATGTCTGCGAGCACGGATTCGATGCCGTTTTTGTCGATTAAACGGATGGCTGCAGCTGAAACGCGCAGACGAATCCAACGGTTTTCGGCTTCAATCCAGAAGCGGCGATATTGCAAATTCGGCAAGAACCGACGTTTGGTGTGGTTGTTGGCGTGAGAAACATTGTTTCCCGACATGGGGCCTTTGCCCGTTACTTCACATACGCGTGCCATGAGGACACTCCTAATAAAAGCGCAATGTCATGAAATTTAGATAAATATCATTGCGCGTTAACGGCTTTCACCGCACCTCGCCATCTCAAAATGTTAAAACTCAACACTAGAAATGGCGGTAAATAATCACCGCAATAAGCAGCAAAGCCCTAGATTATAGCGTTTTTTTGGCACTAAGCGATGCTTTAGGCCTTGTTTTGCTCTAAAAATCGCTGCGCATCAAGCGCTGCCATGCAACCCGTACCGGCGCTGGTGATGGCTTGACGGTAAATGTGGTCTTGCACGTCGCCTGCCGCAAAGACGCCGGGTACGCTGGTCATGGTGGCCAAACCGTTCAAACCTGATTGGGTAACGACGTAGCCGTTTTTCATTTCTAGTTGGCCCTCGAAAATGTCTGTATTGGGTTTGTGTCCAATAGCGATGAAGCAACCTTTAACGGTGACATCTTCGGTTTTGCCATCATTCACATTTTTAAGGCGAATTCCCGTCACACCGGTGTTGTCACCCAAAACCTCGTCAAGCGTGGCATGAAGCTTTAGCTCAATTTTTCCGCTGGCTACTTTCTCCATCAACTTGTCAATCAAGATAGCTTCTGCTTTGAATGTATCGCGGCGGTGAACCAAATAGACTTTGCTGGCGATGTTGGACAGGTACAAAGCTTCTTCGACGGCGGTGTTTCCGCCACCAACAACGGCACAAACCTGCTCGCGGTAGAAAAAGCCATCGCAAGTAGCGCAACCGGACACACCTCTTCCCATGAAAGCGGTTTCCGAAGGCAAACCTAAGTACATGGCCGAAGCGCCGGTAGCTAAAATCAAAGCATCGCAGGTATAAGTGCCTGAATCCCCTGTTAAAGTGAAAGGACGTTTTGAAAAATCGACAGTGTGAATATGGTCGAAAACGATGTTTGTTTTAAAGCGTTCAGCATGTGCTTGGAAGCGTTGCATCAGCTCAGGACCTTGCACTCCGTCGACATCAGCCGGCCAATTGTCAACATCCGTTGTGGTCATCAGTTGACCGCCTTGAGCGATACCGGTTATCAACATGGGGCTTAAATTCGCGCGTGCTGCATAAATTGCAGCGGTATAACCGGCTGGGCCTGAACCTAAAATGAGTACTTTGGCGTGTTGAGAGTTGGACATGAGCTTGGATTTAAAGTGAGTGATAAAAAGAAAACAATAATGCGGATTAACGCCGATGTTCAGGTCTTAGCGGTTTTAAACCCTAATTTCGGGTTATAACTATCTCCGTGAATTGATTTTAGACCATCGCAATGAGGCTCGCTGAGGTAAGTCTTAAATGGGAATGGTAGATGTAACTACGTGAGATACATAAGTGCGTTATCTAGTAAGTGTGCGTAATAATTTTAAATATTAGGGTTTCAGCATGACTATTTTGTCAAATTTAGATTTAATTCGTCGAGTACCGCTGTTTTCGATGCTGTCTGATGCGCAAGCGCAAACGATTGCCGAGTCGGTAACTAAGCAGCGCTTCAGGCGTGGTGAAGCTATTGTTGAAGGTGGCAAAAAAGCCAATGCACTCTATATTATTTTGAATGGCCGTGCCCACGTTGTTGCGACAGACACGCGAGGTCGTGAAGCGATCTTGGCAAATTTAAAACAAGGCGATTACGTCGGAGAGATGAGTCTCATTGACAATCGACCGCACTCAGCAACGGTGCGTGCTGAAGTGCAGACAGATGTGTTGGTGTTAGGTCGCACGCAATTTGCGCGCATCTTGCCAGAAAACGCGGCTATGACATACGCCATCATGAAAGTGCTGGTGCAACGCTTGCGCCAAGCCGACCGCAAAATTGAATCGCTGGCGTTGATGGATGTCTATGGTCGAGTGGCGAATGCACTTTTAGATTTGTCTGAGCTTACCAGCGATGGACACTCTTTTATCAAAGAGAAGGTGTCTCGTCAAAACATTGCCAAAACCGTTGGTGCTTCTCGCGAGATGGTCAGCCGAGTGATGAAAGACTTAGAAGACAAGGGTTATATTGAAAGCCAAGAAGATGGCTCGATCTTGATTCGCAATAGCAGCCATACATTATTGTAAATTTCATACGTTTAGATGACCTATTCTTTAAATACCTTAAACAACGCACAGTCAAATTCAGAGCCTTCAGCAACTGAGCGGTCTACGCAAGAAGTTGCCTTGGTCGTAGGATTGTTGATACTTGCTTTTTGGGTGCTATCGCTGGTCAGCTATACAAGCAACGATGCTGCATGGTCAACCACTGGCTTGAGTGCGGTCACTCAAAATTGGGGTGGTCGCATTGGTGCGAATGTGGCTGATTTGAGCTACTACTTTTTCGGTTTTTCAATTTGGTGGTGTGTCGTTGCGCTCGCTAGCGCTTGGCTTGCGTGGTTGGCATCTTGGATGCGACACGAAAAAATGTATCAAACATCTTTGCAAGATCAACCCAAATTCTATCTGTCAGTACGTGTGCGATTTTGGCTTGGCTTGGTATTATTGCTAGGTGTTAGTGCAGCTCTAGAGTGGTCGCGTCTGTACCGATTTGAGCCACATTTACCGGGTCATGCGGGTGGTGTTTTGGGTTACATTTTGGGTCGTTTTAGCGTTTCCTTGTTGGGTTTTACGGGTGCTGCTTTGGCTTGCATCGGTGTCGGTGTGATGGCGGCATCCATGGTGTTTGATTTTTCTTGGAGCAAGGCAGCATCAAAGCTGGGTGAGTGGCTTGAATCTTTTATCGCAGCGCGGCGGCTAAAAAGCGAAGTGGCGCAAGACATGGCGCTCGGCAAAGCAGCAGCGCGTGAACGTGAAGTCGATTTGCAAGATGAGCGCGTGGTGATTGCTGATCATCGCCCCATACCTGTGCGTATTGAGCCCGTACTGGCCGAAGCGCCCACTAGCGTACGCGTCGCCAAAGAGCGTCAAAAACCCTTGTTTGTAGATATGTTGGACAGCAAATTACCACAGGTCGACTTGCTAGATGGTCAAGTTGCACGGCAAGAAACGGTTTCTCCTGAAACTTTGGAAATGACGTCGCGTTTGATTGAGAAAAAACTCAAAGACTTTGGTGTCGAGGTTCGTGTAGTTTTGGCTTCCCCTGGTCCCGTCATCACCCGCTATGAAATTGAGCCTGCCATAGGTGTTAAAGGTTCACAGATTGTTGGTTTAGCGAAAGACTTAGCGCGTTCGCTCAGTTTGGTGTCGATTCGTGTGGTCGAGACGATTCCTGGTAAAAACTATATGGCTTTGGAGTTGCCCAACGCGCGACGTCAATCCATCAAACTCAGTGAAATTTTAGGTTCTAACGTTTACAACGAAGCCAAATCGCTGCTCACCATGGGCTTGGGAAAAGACATCATTGGCAATGCTGTGGTGGCTGATTTGGCAAAAATGCCACACGTTTTAGTGGCCGGTACGACCGGTTCGGGTAAGTCTGTGGGTATCAACGCCATGATTTTGTCGTTACTCTACAAAGCCGAAGCGCGCGATGTCCGCTTGTTGATGATTGACCCCAAAATGTTAGAGATGAGCGTTTATGAGGGCATTCCGCATCTTTTAGCGCCGGTAGTGACAGATATGCGCCAAGCTGCGCACGGCTTGAACTGGTGCGTCGCTGAAATGGAGCGCCGCTACAAGCTGCTCAGCAAAATGGGCGTGCGTAACTTGGCTGGCTACAACGCCAAAATTGACGAAGCGAAAGCGCGCGAAGAGTTCATTTACAACCCGTTCAGCTTGACGCCTGAGTCACCAGAACCCTTGGGACGCGAGCCGCACATCGTGGTGGTGATCGACGAGTTGGCCGATTTGATGATGGTGGTGGGCAAAAAAATAGAAGAATTGATAGCACGCTTGGCACAAAAAGCGCGGGCTGCAGGCATTCATTTGATTTTAGCGACCCAGCGCCCCAGTGTGGACGTGATCACAGGTTTGATCAAAGCCAATATTCCCACGCGTATTTCCTTCCAAGTCAGCAGCAAAATCGACAGCCGCACTATTTTGGATCAAATGGGGGCTGAGGCGCTTTTGGGCATGGGCGACATGCTTTACATGGCCAGCGGCACAGGCTTGCCCATACGTGTGCACGGTGCATATGTCAGCGACGAAGAGGTTCATCGCGTTGTATCTTATCTAAAGTCCCAAGGCGAGCCCGACTACATTGACGGCGTGCTGGAGGGGGGAACGGTCGATGGCGAGAGTGATTTAATGGGCGATGGCAGCAAGGGTGGCAGCGGTAGTGAAAAAGACCCGATGTACGACCAAGCTGTAGAAGTAGTTTTGAAGAACCGCAAAGCCAGTATTTCACTCGTTCAGCGGCATTTAAAAATTGGCTATAACCGAGCAGCAAGATTGGTGGAAGATATGGAAAAAGCAGGCATGGTCAGCGCCATGAGCAGCAATGGGCAGCGTGAAATATTGGTGCCACAGCGTGCGGAATAAGTTAAGTATTTTTAAATATTTAGCTATATTATTTATAGCATCTCAGGCAATAAATACGCCGGCTGCAGGCTTAAATGCACTTGAAAACTTCTTAAAATCTACACAATCTGGCAAGGCTGAGTTCAGCCAAGTGGTGACCAGTCCAGCCAAGACAGAATCTAAGACGGATGGTGCTGAAAAATCAATTGCCAAGGTCAAAACGTCTAGCGGCACGTTTGAGTTTTCACGCCCCAATAAATTCAAGTTCCTCTACAAAAAACCGTTTGAACAAACCATCGTCGCTGATGGAACAACGCTGTGGTTGTTTGACGTAGATTTGAACCAAGTTACCGCTAGAAAACAATCCCAAGCCCTAGGTTCAACCCCTGCAGCCTTGATCGCCACTGCGGCGAGTTTGAAAGCGTTAGAAGCCGAATTTAAACTGCAAGACGCACCTGATGCCAACGGTTTGCAGTGGGTCATAGCCACCCCAAAAGCCAAAGATGGCCAGATTCAGAGCATCAAAGTCGGCTTGAAAGGCACGGCTGAAACTGGTGTTTCACTTTCGGTCTTAGAGATTTTGGACAGCTTTGGCCAGCGTTCGGTTATCAATTTCGCCAACGTTGAGCGGAATTTGACCTTCGGCGCAGACAACTTCAGCTTCAAGCCGCCTGCAGGGGCGGATGTGATTCGGCAGTAAATCTAGGGTAGCTATTCAGGGTAGCAATTTATAGTCGTTTTCCAGCTGGTGTCGAATAGCTAAAACCTCTACGCAATCCGTGTCTAGGTCGTAATCGTACAAAGCGATATAGCCACTCTTGCCAAAATCAATGATGTATTCTCTCAGCCCGTCTTCAATAACGCGCCAGAGTGTCGGATTGTCAGTCAGTAAATTCAGCGAATCATCGACCGCCTTCATCGCCCTTACAGCAACGCTGACATCCTTTTCACC
>JAYUJX010000200.1:0-1862 GCA_043764955.1 Polaromonas sp. | reverse complement strand
TTTTTAGTGGCCTAACCGCTATGTCACCCGACATGGTCGCGGCTGCTGCTGCGTCGTCGTTACTTTTGCGCATCGCAGCGCTTTGGCTAGCGGGTGGCACACCTAGGCTGATACTGGCCGGCATGGGCGCAACAAGCATATCGCGCGGCTTGAAGGGCGACTCTTGGGCTTCAGTGCTGGCAGGCGGTCGGAAGGAATCAACAGCCATGTGCTGCAAAGCCACATTTGCGGCCAAAGTGGCAGTGCCAGCACTTGCCGTTGTATTGGCAGATGTTTCAACATTGGATGCATTGTTGCCACAGGCTGCCAAAACGCTGACGATGCAGCTAGCGAATAAGAGCTTTGTTAGCACAGAGTTTGTCTTCATATGAGCGATTTGGGCGAGTTATGGTGTGACGTAAAAGGCAATACCGTCAGTTATGAATTGCGGGTTTGCGGCAATGAGGCTGCTTCGCGCTGCGAGGCTTGTTGTGAAAAACTGCGAACCCGTCTTTTTATTGAAAGCAGAATATACAGCCTGCGTACTTGTTCCTGCTGATTTCGCAGAAGCATACCAAACAATGCCGTCATAGCGCATGCGTGGTGTGTTTGAAGCGACAGCGGCACGCTCTTTCTCGCTGATGGTATAGAAATAGCTGCCATTGCTGGTGTTATAAAAGCGATGGACAGGGCTCAAACCAGTTTTCTGCATGGTTTCAGCTTGAAAAGTCGCGCCCTCGTAGCTCAAGGACGGAGAATTAGATTTCAAGTCATTTTTCTCTGCGACATTGATGGTGTAGTAGTTGATGTCTTTTGCAGCGTTGTAAAAGCTGTGGACAAAACCTTTGGGGCTGAGTGAATCACTCATGCCAGCCTTGTAGCCAACATCGAAGCGGCCATACAAAGCCCATTGTAGAATTGATTTTGTTGGATCTACAGCATTACACGCCGGATATGAACTCGCATATAGCACCCCAATCAGTTTTGGGCTAATGTCTGTCCCACTGAATACTCCAGAACCACTACTGCCAAATTGAACAATACCGTAGTCTAAGTTAGCCGTCACTATATTTCCGGTTGTTATATCTGCTGTAGATGTTGCATTCGCATTGTTTGGGTCGCGATTGACATACATATTTACTTTGCCTCGGCTAATACGTTGTTGATCGCCTAAAGGGTGATGAATATTGGTGACTGCAGTTTGGAGTGCTGCTGTTTTAGTTGCATCCCAACCCACGTACAAGGGCGTCGGCGAAGCCGGCTTGCCATTCAATTGCAAAAGTGTGCTGTCTGTGCTGTACGCTGTGTAAAGCAGCTTTGCGCCAGTAGGCGTTGTATCAAAGTAAGTGTAGTTTGTTGCAATATTGCACACCTTTGAACGGTATTGAAATTTTGACTCAAGGGTGGAGGCCACCGTTTGGGTTGAAAGACAGTGGTTGGCTGTCAAAATATAAGGTGTGCCACTGCTGACGCTATCGTTCAAAAGAGTACCGCTGCAAACAGCGGCGGCCAAGCCACCGGGCGTATCAAAGATGTAGTACAAACGAGCCACTGCGTTACTGGCAGTGGGCAAGGTTTGTTCGCATGTGACATCCACTTGGCACGTCATATCGATTTTGGCACCGTCAGTACCACTGGACATCGCGGAGATCGCAGGCTGTTCGTTGACGTCATCAGTTGACATGGTCATGTGCATCACCTGAGGCACAGCCACATTCACCGTGCTGCTGCTGATACCCATAGGCAGCTCAATTTCAAGCGTGGCATCTGCCGCATCAATGCCAGGAGCCCAATAAGTTCTGCCAGCATCGCTTTTGTCACCAGCTGCCAAGTTGGTTGCCAGCACTTTCAAAACGTCTGCGCCTTTCACTTCAAACGCAGTT
>JAYUJX010000199.1:0-6682 GCA_043764955.1 Polaromonas sp. | reverse complement strand
CTACGTTCAAACCACGTGTAGTTGCGTCGTAGTAACGGTAAGTTTCGACCTTGAAGCCAGCATTGGTGAACAGGGCTTGGTGGTTTTCCCAGCTTGGGTCGCTGATCAGGACTTTGGCATTTGGGTTCAATTTCTTCAAAAAGTCAGCGCCAATCTTCAAACCACCGGTGCCGCCAATGGCTTGCACGGTGGCCACACGGCCAGAGGTGACGGCTTCAGACTCAGCACCGAAAACCAGCGCTTTAACGCCAGCGTCATAAGCGGCGATACCGTCAATAGGCAAGTAACCGCGTGGTTTTGGTGCCGCAGCCATGGCTGCCTCGGCGGTTTGCACGCATTTCAGCAAAGGCAGTTTGCCGTTGTCGTCAAAGTACACGCCCACGCCCAAGTTGACTTTGGCAGGGTTGGTGTCGGCGTTGAATTGCTCGTTCAAACCCAAAATTGGGTCTCTGGGAGCCATTTCGACGGCGCTAAACATGGACGATGTTGGCATGGACGATGCAGTTGACATTGAAAATCCTAGAATAAATTGGAAATATCGAGTGAGTGCTGGGGCTTACCCTCGGATTTTACCAAGAGTTCGCTCGCAAATTAATGCATTTAAGACATCAACACATGAGTTAGCTCAGCAGCTCCAATTTCACGGCATCCGCTGGCATTTTGCCCCGACCACAAAGGCGAAAAGTCGCCGCTATCAGCTTTCTCAGCAGCAGCCCGAAGTGGCGCAATTGCACCCGTGGCCAGCGGAAACTCGGGTGATTTGTCTGAAATTGCACCTAATTCCCGCATCAAACGGTTGACGATGCCTCTTGCAGGACGGCCGGTGAAAAGATTGGTCAACGCGGTGTGTTGTGAGTTTGCGCTTTTCAAGGCGGTACGATGCAGCGGGCTGGTTGTCGCCTCATCGCACAACAAATACGCCGTGCCAATTTGAACGGCAGCTGCGCCCAAAGCTAATGCAGCTTTCACACCCGCAGCATCCGTAATACCACCTGCAGCAATCACCGGAATCTTCACCGCCTGCACAATTTGCGGCAGCAGGGCGAAGGTGCCCATTTGTTGGCTCAAGTCGTGACTCAAAAAGTGCCCACGGTGGCCACCAGCTTCTAAGCCTTGCGCGATGACAGCATCCACGCCTTGCGATTCCAGCCAAAGTGCTTCTTCAAAAGTGGTGGCAGAACTGATGATCTTGCTGCCCCAATTTTTGACACGTGCTAGCAAATCTGCCGCTGGTAAGCCAAAGTGAAAACTAACGACCGCCGGCTTGAATGCCTCCAGCACATCGGCCGCATCATGGGTAAACGGCGCACGGCCTGGGCCGGTGGGGAAGTTGCTCGCGTCCAAACCCAGCTCGTCATAGTACGGTTTCAAGGCAGCGCGCCAGATGGCTTCACGTGCTTCGCTGACGTTGGGCGGGGTGTGGCAGAAGAAGTTGACGTTGTAGGGCTTGCCGGTTTTAGCGCTGAGCTGCGTTGATTCCGCTTTCAAAGCCTCCAAACTCAGCATGGCTGCGGGCAATGAACCCAAACCACCTGCATTGCTCACTGCTACTGCCAGGCGGTGGTCTTGCACGCCTGCCATGGGTGCTTGGATGATGGGGAGTTGGGTTTGAAATAGGTCTAAAAAACGATGATGTTCAGCATTCATACCCAGATTATCGCAAGCCTTTTATCGCCATCTTTAATTGTTGTACAAACCCGTTTTGGTTTTGACGTTAGATTCGCTCATCGAGAAACGCTGCACCACGTTGGCGCGGTCAAACAAAATCACCAGTTCTTTTTTTGTACCACTGGCGCTGCTGCCCAGCCAGTTGAGCACGGGGATGTAGTTGATGGCGTCAGACGTGACGTTGTCAAATTCATAGGTCGAAATCTCCAAGCCGCCATCGGTGAAAGACGTTTTCAGCGGCGAGCCCAGCATGGTGCGAACCTCAGTTTTGGTGGTTTTGCCTTCTGTCAACTTGGTGCCGATGGACAGCTCGGTCTCCTTGCGCAATGACTCATTGCCTTTGCTGGCGCAGCCGGCCAAGGTAAGGACAGCGAGGCAGATGGCCGTAAGCAATACCGATGGTTTCATAACAAGTCCCTGAAAGTCGTTTCAATCAGAGAATAATACTAGAAACCCGTTAAAAAGTTGTTGTAAATTGCTTGGGGTCGTAAAAAAACTGCTCTTGAGCGATGTGTTCGCCTTCCCAACGCTGGTAGGCCAGCTCTTCGATGCGGCGCACCGAGCCGTCGTTACCCGTAAACTCAAAAATCCAGCGAATCACCACAAACTCGTCATGCTGAAAAACCGGGCGAACGCACCACGACTGCACCGATGCGACCCGCGCTAAAGCTTGTTGCTCATGCGCCACCAACACATCGCGCCCCAAGCGCGGTGGCTCGTTGTTTTCTTGCATGGACGCATCTGCCGTGTAAAACTCCTCAATCGCCTCAACGTGTTTGTTGTGTTCAACACGGGTTATGAACCGCTCCAGGGTGGAAAGTAATGGCATATTGGCCTCCTTTTTGGCGTTGTTGTGAAGCTGCTTTGCTGGTTTGCAACGGTTTCTAACACACTGTAATGCAAGATGGCTGCAATGCATAGACCAACGCGCAACCGCAGCTAAGCTCAATCCACGAGCTGCTGTGCCTCATAAATAGTCAGTGGCGCCACAGATTCACAGGTGGCTGAACTTTTAAGGCTGCAAAGATTCTAAGTAAAATTATTTAAAAGGATACGATATGTTGCTTAAAGTAAGGGTTGACGCGGCCAAACCACGCTGCAACTTCCCAGAACACGCGGATTCAGCGAAATGGTGTCTATGCTTGAAAAATCAGAGAAAAAGTAGATGCAAACCCAAAGATCGGCCTAAATATGCTTAAATATGCCTAAATACCTTATAATCATTGTATTCATTGCCTCAGTAGCTATAAAAAATATAGCTATTATTTGACTTTTGAGATGCTTCGAAACTTCACGAGCAGCGCTGTAAACCACGGCGCGCTGGGTTGCACCACGTTGTCAGCACACTTGATCTGGTAAGCCTTGCCGCTGAAACTGCTCTTAGTCGCAGCTCGTTCGATGAACTTTTCAGCCGACGAAACCAAGTCTTTGTCTTGCAGGTATTTGTACTTCGTCTGTAAATGCGCCGATGCCTCCTTCGCTCCGTACCAAGAGTCATTGCGGTTGAACTGGCAATTGGAGGCTTCTAGGGCTGTGAAGAGTTGGGCGATTTCTGCTTTGGCGGTGGCGGGCTCCGCGGCTTGGGCGGCGGTGGACAAGCTTGCTAGCAACCAAAACGGGTAAAGGGCGATTTTTTTCATATAAAAGTTTTGATTGTTTGGCGTATATTGGCTTGAACTTTAACTACAACGTTTGTGCTGGCATTGGGTTTACATCAGATTTCTCGTTAAGATGATGTTTTACGTCCAAATACAAAGTGAAATAAGGAAACCCATGAAAATTGAAACCCTCGCTGTACACGCTGGCTACGCACCCGACCCAACAACCAAATCCGCCGCCGTACCGATTTATCAAACCGTAGCTTACGCCTTTGACAACGCGCAGCACGGCGCTGATTTGTTTGACCTCAAAGTGCCGGGCAATATCTACACCCGCATCATGAACCCCACGCAAGACGTGCTGGAAAAGCGCGTGGCGGCGTTGGAAGGCGGCATCGCCGCTCTGGCTGTCGCCTCTGGCATGGCGGCCATTACCTACGCGATTCAAACCATCACGGAAGCGGGTGACAACTTTATCTCTGCCAGCCAGCTGTATGGCGGGACCTACAACCTGTTTGCGCATACCCTGCCGCAAATGGGCATAGAAGCCCGTTTTGCAGATGCGCGCAAGCCAGAAACCTTTGCCGCGCTGATAGATAAACGCACCAAAGCCATCTTTTGCGAATCCATTGGCAATCCGTTGGGTAACGTGACGGATTTTGCCGCCTTAGCCGAAGTAGCCCACGCCCATGGTATTCCGCTGATTGTGGACAACACCGTACCTAGCCCGTACTTGTGCCGACCGTTTCAGCATGGTGCGGACATCGTGGTGCATTCGCTGACCAAATACATGGGCGGCCACGGCACCAGCGTGGGCGGCGCGATTGTGGACAGCGGCAAGTTCCCGTGGGCAGACCACAAAGAGCGCTTCAAGCGCCTGAACGAGCCCGATGTGTCTTACCACGGCGTCGTTTACACCGAAGCCCTAGGCCCAGCAGCCTTCATCGGCCGCGCCCGCGTCGTGCCTTTGCGCAATATGGGGGCCTGCATTTCCCCCATGAACGCGTTTATGCTGCTGCAAGGCATAGAAACCCTGGCTTTGCGCATGGACCGCATTTGCGACAATACGCTAGCCATCGCCAAATACCTGCAAAAGCACCCCAAAGTGGACTGGGTCAACTACGCTGGCTTGCCCGACCATGCCGACCACGCTTTGGTCAAAAAATACATGGGCGGCAAAGCCTCCGGCATCTTGTCATTCGGCCTAAAGCACAAAGACGCCGACCCCCGCGCCGCTGGTGCGCGCGTTTTAGACGCCTTCAAGCTCTTCACCCGCTTGGTCAACATCGGCGACGCCAAATCCCTAGCCACCCACCCCGCATCCACTACCCACCGCCAGCTCAACCCTGCTGAATTGGCCAAAGCGGGTGTTTCAGAAGACATGGTACGTTTGTCAGTGGGTATCGAGCATGTGGATGATTTGCTGGAAGATTTAGAGCAAGCTTTAGCCGCGGTTTAAACGACTGGTTATTTTGAGATAAATACGCCTGTAGCCGGCGTATTTATTGCCTAAACAGCTATTAAAAATATAGTGTTTCGGATTTCAAAAAGCATCGGGTGTAATTTGACAGGGCGATCAATAGCACTTATAATAACACGATTAAAAGCACTATTGATACGACTATTTAAGCTTCACCATGCCACATTTAAGCGCCAACGACCTCAAAACCAAAGGCATCGCCGCCATTGAGTACATCCTCGCCACCCAGCCAGAAGCCATGATTTCTGTACGCGGCAAAGAGCGGTTTGTAGTCATGGACGTGGCGCATTACCACTACCTGCGCGAGTGCGAGCTAGACGCGGCGCTGGCGCAGAGCAGGGCGGATACAGCGGCTGGGCGCTTTGTGGCAGAGACAGCAGATCAGCACATGGCGCGGCTGGAGGGGATGCTGGCAGCAGGAGATTCTAAACAAATAGCTAAGTAAATCGGTCATTCTCCGATGTCTTTTCAACTGATTTTCACCGAGGCCTACACCCTAAAAGCCTTCCGCTTCCTCAAACGCCACCCCGAGCTAAAGCGCCAATACGCCAAAACCCTAGCGCTCCTAGAACTCAACCCGCATCACCCCTCGCTGCGGCTGCATGCCTTGAGCGGCAAGCATGCAGGTGTGCATTCCGTATCCATCAACCTGTCTTACCGAATCACATTGGAATTGCTGATTACGGATAAGCAGATCACACCAATCAATGTGGGGGATCATGATGCGGTTTATTGAAGGCTTTTTTTTAGGGCTAAAATCCGACTATAGCTGGCGTATTTATTGCTTGGGGCACTATTAAAGTATAGTAATTAAAGTTACCATACCGATGGATTTATTACGAGCGGCTGCTTTTTAAACAGTATTGTTTGATCTCCTTCGTGCACCACAGAAAAGCGCCACTGGGCCGCAATTTCTTTAATGTAAAGCTTGGTCGAGCCATTTGGAATTTTAAGTTCATGATTGATATTAGAAAAATATATTACTTTTGCATTTTCGTTAGCTGATCTTGCACCCATCCAAGATTGAATAATCGCTTTAATATCACCTACGCTGTAATTGGGTATATCTTGTGTGTTTTCGGATTGTTGTACAGATATGGCAACAAAAGGCACTGGTACTCTATTACCTTGTTTTGTAATTGATTTAGATATTTTTGAACAAGCAGGTCCAATTGCAGCAAGAATATTTCCATCTTGTCGGTTTGGCTCATATAAAGCTGGCGTCAAACCAAGTAAATCTGTTGGAAACGAGATTTTGTCCTCAGAGCCCCTGGGCGCAAGTATGAATGCTCGCTCTTTGCCAAGATGCCCAATAAACATACCTAACTCAAAAATTACGTTATCACGAACTACTCTTTTTTCTTCGCCTCTCATGATTGTTATATCGTCTGGCGAAAATACAAAGATTCCAAAATCAAAATTTTCTAAAGCATCTAAAAGACTATCTAAAGAATATTTAGATAATTCAAAAATACCTTGAGTCCATACGGTAACTTCTGCTGAGAATTCCATGCTTTCTTGAATCGCGTAGGCTATATGAACACTTTCTACGGACGATCCAATAAATAATTTAGGCTTCATTTAGTGCTCTTTATAAAATTAAGTTTATAAATCTTGTTTTCTTAGCGAAATACTAACGACAAAAAAATTGAATTCATAGTATACTGTACAAATAATCAGCATACAAGTTAAATTAATGCATGCCAAAATATGACTATAGCCGGCGTATTCATTGCCTAATCAGCTACAAATAATATAGCACCCCATGTCCAAACCCAAGCCAAAAGCCATCAACCCCGCCGAGATCGTGCCCGACTTACCACTAGAGACGGGCACCTTCGTCAGCTACCCGAACTCGCCGTTTGAGTTGTACCAGCCTTACCCGCCGGCTGGCGATCAGCCGCAGGCGATTGACAAGTTGGTGGAGGGGGTGAAT
>JAYUJX010000198.1:0-1872 GCA_043764955.1 Polaromonas sp. | reverse complement strand
ACTTAGACACCTACCGCCTACTGCTCAAACATTTGGCTGCGCCGCACAAAACGGGTTTGGAGTTAAAAATGCTCTCAAATCCGTCTAAATAACAAAATTGGTGCTCAAATTAGCATCTAGTCAGCGTATTTATTGCTTAACTAGCTGTGCCATTCATAGCAATAAGTGTGGTTTAAGCCTGCCGCCAGTCCTGTTCTAAAGTTTTAGGCAGTGCCTTCCAGTTCTTTGCTCGCTTTTTGGATCACATCGCCCCAGCGCTTGCGCTCGTTGGTCAGAAAAGTGCTGAGTTCGGTGGGTGTGGATGTCATCACCTCTGCACCAGCGGCGGCTAATCTAGCACGCATTTCTGGAGAGCGAATCACTGAAATCAGCGCGGCGCTGAGCTTTTCAACCGCTGCTTTTGGCATCCTAGCTGATACCGCGATGCCTTGGTAAGTGCCCGATTCAAAGGTTGGCAAGCCTTGCTCTGCAATCGTCGGGTACTGCCCCACCAGCGCCATGCGGGTGCGTTTGCTGATGCCAAGCACCTTCAAACGTCCGCCGTTGACCATAGGCAAAGTCGCCAGCATGCCGTTCAGCACCACATGTGTGACGCCTGCGGCGGTGTCTGCAATCGACTGCGCACCGCCGCGATACGGCACGTACTGCCATTTGATGCCAGTCAGTTGCGCAATTTCAACCATACCCAAATGGTTGGCTGAGCCTGTGCCGCTGCTGGCGACGTTGATTTTGTTCTTTTTACCAAACTCAATCATCTCTTTCAAATTGCTGAACGGCTGCGACGGTGCAGCCACCAGCATGTGCGGAGAGTAGGCCAGCATGGTCACGCCCTGCAAATCGGTCGGTTTGAACGGCAAGTCTTTGATGATGAGCGGCGCGGTGGCGACCGAGCTCATATCTGACAGCAACATGGTATGGCTGTCAGATGACTGCGCCACCACGCCAGCGCCCACGCTGCCGTTAGCACGCGTGCGGTTTTCAACAACCACTTGGGTTTTCAAAATCTCGCCCAAGGGCACAGAAATCAAGCGCCAATCACGTCCGACGTGCCACCCGCCGGAAACGGCACGATGATTTTCAAAGCCTGGCTGGGCCAAGCGGCAGACTGCGCGTGAGCGCCCAATGTCGTCATGCCTAAAGATGTGACTGCAATGGTTTCTAAAAATTGGCAGCGATTGTTCATAAAGGGCTCCTTCGCGGGTGTTTGTGGATATGTTTGCAAATAAGGTAGTTCTGTTCAAGACAAGAAGTCTGACAACTGACATCTAATTATGCAAGCACGGCACAAAAACAACAAGTCAACGATTACCCGTAGTTATTTGAATGCGCTTACACTTGTAAGATCGTGATTTTAACGGAAAAATATGCCTATAGTCGGCTTATTTATTGCCTAAGCAGCTATAATATTTATAGCAAAAACAAATGCCGGACTATAAAGACGAAAGGCCGCATGTAGCGGCCTTTCCATTTGGTGCATCTTTCAGCTTGTTAGCGTTCAGAGCGCATATCCCAATCGAATAAGTGTCTTAAGTGTAGCTTATTTCTAACATAATGCAAACTGGGAAATGCGCTCTGGCGGAACTAAACGTTCGCATGATCAGAAAATGAATTATACTAAAAATAATTTCATAAACGTTCACCCACCCCATAAATGCATCAATTCGTTGAAAACAGTTCTAATTGCATTGATTTTGCTGTGTTTCCATACATAAACCATCCGCTTCGAGAATTTGCGCGTGGGCCAGTACGTTTGCAAGTCGGTAACGCTCGTTGGGGCTTGCAACACATAGTAAAAGCTCATAGTCTTGAAATTAAACGATTAAACCTAGAACCAGCGGCATTCGTCGCATCTATCGTAAAGCCTGGCAGCCC
>JAYUJX010000197.1:0-1874 GCA_043764955.1 Polaromonas sp. | reverse complement strand
CGAAGCTTGCCCCAAAGCCTGCCTCACCTCTTCTATTAACTGCGGCCAGCGCACCAGCGAGCGCAAGCCCATGGCAAATACAGCCTCGTCAGCACCTTCAAGTTCTGCAACAGGGCTGAGCATGCCAGCCGCCGTCCAACCTGCTGCGCCGCGCCCCAAGGCATCGGTTGCGGGGTCGTAGACATCGACCTGATGACCCGCTCGTGCCAACTCAAACGCCAGCAAGCGCCCCAGCAAGCCTGCACCTGCAATGCCGATTTTCATTAGAAAACCTCAACTCTTATGTCATTCTCAACCCTTATGTCATTCTCAGTCATTACGTCATTCCCGCGCAGGCGGGAATCCATGTCGGCGTAGAGACCTTGTTTGATAAGAAGAGATGGATCCCCGCCTGCGCGGGGATGACGGACAGCATCGCCCATTAGACCGCGTGAATCGGAATGTAGATTTCGCCGCCTTGCGCTTTAAACTCGGCACTCTTGGCTTTCATGCCTTCTTCAATCGCTGCGTATTCCCGCACTTCTTGCGAAATTTTCATCGAGCAAAATTTGGGGCCACACATCGAGCAGAAATGCGCGACTTTGGCTGAATCTTTGGGCAGCGTTTCGTCGTGGAAATCTCTGGCGGTATCAGGATCGAGCGCCAAATTGAACTGATCTTGCCAGCGGAATTCAAAGCGCGCTTTGGACAAAGCCTCGTCGCGTGCTCTGGCGGTTGGGTGTCCCTTGGCAACGTCAGCCGCGTGCGCCGCAATTTTGTAGGCGATGATGCCCTGCTTAACATCGTCACGGTTCGGCAAGCCCAGATGCTCTTTGGGCGTGACATAACACAGCATCGCCGTGCCCATCCAGCCAATCATGGCCGCACCAATGGCGCTGGCGATGTGGTCATAGCCAGGGGAGACATCAATCGTCAAAGGCCCAAGCGTGTAGAACGGTGCTTCGTGGCAAGTCTTGAGCTGCTCGTCCATATTGGCTTGAATCATGTGCATGGGCACGTGGCCTGGGCCTTCAATCATGGTTTGCACATCGTGTTTCCACGCTACTTGGGTGAGTTCGCCCAGTGTGCGCAGTTCGGCAAATTGTGCTTCGTCGTTGGCATCGGCTGCCGAGCCAGGCCGCAAACCATCGCCCAACGAGAAGCTCACGTCGTATTGCTTCATGATGTCGCAAATGTCCTCAAAGTGCTCGTACAAGAAGCTCTCCTTGTGATGCGAAATGCACCACTTGGCCATGATAGAACCGCCGCGCGACACAATGCCGGTGCGGCGTTTGGCGGTCATCGGCACAAATGGCAAGCGCAATCCCGCGTGGATGGTGAAGTAGTCCACACCTTGCTCGGCTTGCTCAATCAAAGTGTCTCTGAAGATTGCCCACGTGAGGTCTTCAGCCACGCCGCCGACCTTTTCCAACGCTTGATAAATCGGCACCGTGCCAATCGGCACAGGCGAGTTGCGCACGATCCAGTCGCGGGTGGTGTGGATGTTTTTGCCGGTGGACAAATCCATCACGTTGTCTGCGCCCCAGCGGATCGCCCAGACCAACTTTTCCACTTCCTCTTCGATGCTGGACGTGACGGCAGAGTTGCCGATGTTAGCGTTGATTTTGACGCGGAAATTGCGCCCAATCGCCTGCGGCTCCAGTTCGGTGTGGTTGATGTTGGCGGGAATGATGGCGCGACCACGGGCGATCTCGGAACGCACAAATTCAGGCGTCATGATGGTTGGCAAAATCGCGCCCATGGAGTTGCCGCGCAGGCGGTTGTTTTTTTCGGTATCGCCCAAGTATTCTGCGGCCCAAGCGGCATTGGCGTTTTCACGAATCGCCACGTATTCCATTTCGGGGGTGATGATGCCGCGCTTGGCGTAATGCATT
>JAYUJX010000196.1:0-1875 GCA_043764955.1 Polaromonas sp. | reverse complement strand
AGCTTCAAAGCCTTGGACGAAAACGTCATTCTGCGCGTGGCAGACAAGTTCTTGTTGCAACTGGAAACCCAGCTGGCCGAGAAGAAGGTCGAAGTCACCTTCACCGACGGCCTGCGCAAGTATCTGGCGAAAAAAGGTTTCGACCCCCTCATGGGTGCGCGCCCGATGCAGCGCCTGATCCAAGACATGATCCGCCGCGCCTTGGCCGACGAATTGCTGTTCGGTCGTTTGGTCGATGGTGGCCGTTTGACGGTGGATATCGCTACGAAAACGGATGAGAAGGGCGTGGAAACTGGCGAAGTGGTTTTGGACATCACGCCGCTGCCGAAGCCGCCTAAGAAGGACAAAGCGAAGGCGGAGTCTGAAGAAGTATCTGAAGGTTAAGGATGCCCCACATATCTATTAGCAACAAATACATACCGCAGTTTTTGCGGTATGTATTGCGCTAGGTTTCCGGCGAATGAGATCCGGAACGCACTTCGAAATTGAACTTGAAGCGGATAACAACAATGTCGCTGGCGAGGCTATTCGCATGGGCAGTGAATCCGAAGTCCTTGCATTTGCTGAAGAATACCTTCAACCGAAGGTAGGGCTGCTAGTCGCTTGTATCGGTGGCAGTGTGGACTACGGCAATCTAATCATTTAAGTAGATGCACAGGAAAGTTGTAATCTGCATGCCCTTGATCACAGAGGCTTTTTCATCAAAGGGGTTTTTGTAATGCAGGCATTAGCTGCGTTGGAGTACTGGCTGCCATATCAAGACAGAACACCCGATCTCGAATGGCAAGACGAATGAAACCTAACCATTCGATTATGGTTTAAAATAGTATAAACATGTTTACACGTGCAGCTATTGCGAGGATACCAGTCATGAATGCAGCAACTTTAACGGCGAATCAAGTCATCCAAGAATGGGGTAATGGTCTAGGCATACGGATAACCGCTCCTGTGGCCAAAGCGGCGCATTTTGAGCGGGGCTTGCCTGTACAAATCGAAGTCGTTGAAGGGGGGGTATTTCTTCGGGTAGTCGGAAAACCAAAATTGACCCTTGAACAAAGGCTCAAATTATTTGATCCAGCACGTCACGGCGGTGAAGTCATGTCGGTTAAAGCCATTGGTGCTGAGATTATTAAATGACGACTGCCAAATTATGGGTGCCAGACCGACGCGACATGATTTGGATTGATTTCAACCCCCAAGCAGGTGTTGAAATGAAGGAGGAGCACCCTATGCTTGTGCTGTCAAGCAAAGCATTCAATGAGCGCACGAACTTGGTCATTGGCTTGCCAATGACGCACGCCCAATCCAATGAAACTAACCCGTTTGCAGTCAAATATGTGAGTCCAAAAGGCGAGGTTTGCTACGTTTTAACGCACCAGCCTAAATCATTCGCTTGGCGTGATCGAGCTGCGCGACCGCACCCTTGGAAGCAAGTCCCGCAAAGCGTCTTTTCTGAGGCTTGTGAGGGACTCAACAGCATTATTTCGATTGGTTGATGCAGGGAAGAGAGGATAGTTTCGCCAATTTTTGAGTTATCGTTCGTCATGGCTTTAACTTCACCTATTATCTCCCCATCTCACACCTTCCTCTGGCACGACTACGAAACTTTCGGCATTAACCCCCGCGTTGACCGTCCCTCGCAGTTCGCAGCCATCCGCACCGATGCCGATTTGAACATCATCGGCGAGCCCATCATGCTGTACTGCCAGCCCGCGCCCGATTACCTGCCCGACCCGCAATCCTGCCTCATCACCGGCATCACCCCACAAGTCTGTCTGGAGCGCGGCATTCCTGAGCATGAATTTGCCGCGCAGATTGAAGCCGCTTTGTCCCAACCCGGCACCATCGGCGTGGGCTACAACACCATTCGTTTTG
>JAYUJX010000195.1:0-6747 GCA_043764955.1 Polaromonas sp. | reverse complement strand
GGTATCTAAATTACCCTCTTTGGGTGATTGTTACAGCCCGATGCGACTGCTAGCATGGGTTTATGTTTTTACAAATTTCACACTTTGCAACGCTATGTCGGCAAGCTGCCATTAACCTTTTGTGTCGCTTGCTGACAACTGCTGTGTTGTTGAGCTGCAGTTTGGCCGCAACTGCACAAAAACAGGCGGGTGTGCAATATTGGATGGATGTGGCCACGCTGACGGTTTCTGGCATCACCAATACCGCTTCATCGCAAGACGCTATTTCTACAGATGCTTTAGGTCAATTAACAGGAAATACCAATTCCCAATTTGGCGGCACCAAGGGCATGCAACCTGGGCGCTGGTTGGATGTGGCTTTGGCTGTACCTGCGGGCGCCGCAACTTCCGTACTGCAGACCATTCCCAAAGGTCAAAACATGGGCGATAGTTTGCAATTGTCGCGTGCCATATCAGCTAATTCCGCCGCATCGCCGAATGCACGACAAACCAATCTGGTTTTGCGCGGCCCAGAGGATGAGGATAGGTCGGTTGATGTGATCAAATTTATCCCGCAAACAGATGCGATAGAACGCAACGCTCCCAAAAAACTGTTGTTGTATTGGGGTTGCGGTGACCGCGTGCGAGCAGGCCAACCTAGGCATTTAGATATGACAACAACGAGTAGCGACAGTCCAGCGACGGGCTTGAAAGGTCGCGCCGTTGTTGAAGCCAGTCCTAGCCCAGACAGCGGTGTCGCCATTTGGCCTAACAACGCCAGCAGAGCTATTGTGCCCAAAGAGGCCTCTTTGGTGGGTAAACACGCGTTCAGAGGAGACAATATTCCAGCGAATATGCAGTTTGATTTGAAAGCCAAGCAAGACTTTATGCCCGCTCTTGCCATCAATGTGAACGGCATCAAAGGCAGCGCCACAACCCTGAATTGGAGCCGAATTGCCACGGCGCAGGGCTACTTTTTGATGGCGACAGCTAAAAACAACCGTGAAATCGTGATTTGGACCTCGTCAGAGCAGCCCGAGCCGGGCTGGGGGCTGATGGATTACGCCAGCAACGCCAACTTAGCCCAGTGGAAGCGTGACAAAATTGTGCTGGCAGCGAACCAAACCAGTTGCAGCATTCCGGCTGGCATTTTCAGCCAAACGGGTGGCGCTATGTTAAACGGTATAGCTTATGGCGAGGAAACCAATATCAACAGCCGCAATACCAGCGGAAATTCGAGCGGAAATGGGAGCTGGAACGCCCGTATCCGCGTGAAATCAGCCACGATGCAGCCATTTGACGAATTTAACGCGGCACAACTTGTCTCCAGCCCAAATGCGCCCAGCACGATTATTCGCACTTCTAGTTTAGATTTTCCGGGCTCAAGCTCAGGCACACCTGGCACGGAAGAAACACTTAATCGTTTATTAACTCAAGTACCTGAAACCAAACCACCTAAATGTGACCCCTGCAAAAAGCCAGGCGTATTTTGAACCATTAACATTTTTTCGTCCTGCGGCATGGCAACATGCGAAAATGCATAGTTACCGAGACGCGTTGTCTCGCTTCAACTATAAAAACTTTGCAATTAAATTTGCAAATCATTTCGCAAGGATAGATGTCATGGACGCAGAACAAATCAACAGCATTGGCAGCCACTTGGTCGACTTGACCGCACGGACGCTTGATTTACGGGGGTATCTTTGACTACGATGCCAAATCAGAGCGTCTGCGCACGGTCAATGCATCTTTAGAAGACCCAACGGTCTGGAACGACCCGAAGAAAGCCCAAGAACTGGGGCGTGAGAAAAAAGCGCTGGACGGCGTGGTGCTGACGATCCAAACGCTGGATATCGAACTTGCCGACAACGCTGAGTTGTACGAGATGGCCAAGGAAGAAGGCGATTTTGACAGCCTGGAGCACATCGAAACCGAGGCTGGCAAGCTGGAGGAGCAAGTGGCGCAAATGGAATTCCGCCGTATGTTCAACAACCCGGCCGATCCGCTGAATTGCTTTCTGGACATCCAATCTGGCGCAGGCGGCACCGAGGCCTGCGACTGGGCCAGCATGCTGCTGCGCCAGTACCTCAAGTACGCGGAGCGCAAAGGCTTCACAACCGTCATTGAAGACGAAACTCCCGGGGATACCGCCGGTATCAAAGGCGCGACCATCAAGATCGAAGGCGAATACGCGTTTGGCCTGCTGCGCACCGAAACCGGCGTACACCGCTTGGTGCGCAAGTCGCCGTTTGACTCATCGGGCGGGCGTCATACTTCGTTTGCATCGGTGTTTGTCTACCCTGAAATTGATGATTCCATTGAAATCAACATCAACCCTGCCGATGTGCGTGTGGACACCTACCGCGCCAGTGGTGCGGGTGGTCAACATATCAACAAAACAGACTCTGCGGTACGCTTAACGCACATTCCCACCAATACGGTTGTGCAGTGCCAAGATGGACGCAGCCAGCATGGCAACCGCGAAGTGGCGTGGAAACGACTGCGCTCTAAGTTGTATGACTTGGAAATGCGCAAACAATTAGAAGAACAACAAAAGCTGGAAGACACCAAAACTGACGTAGGCTGGGGACACCAAATCCGCAGCTACGTGCTGGACAACAGCCGCATCAAAGACCTGCGCACGAATGTGGAAACGTCGGCAACGCAGAAGGTGTTGGATGGGGATTTGGACTTGTTTATTGAGGCTTCGCTTAAACAGGGTGTGTAAAAGTCGCATTTTTGCTATACTGGTGACACATTAATTTTTTTGGTGACACATCATGCAAACCATCAACGTCAGAGAGCTTCGCAACACCATTCCGCATTTGCGTGAAACGCTTGCGCGCGAGCATGAGATCGTGCTGGTATCAAATGGCCAGCCGATTGCTCGGATTTTGCCTATTTCCGAACCGCCAAAATTACAATCTATGGCTTGGTTTCGGGCGCAAAGTCCGTCGCAAACGACAGACAGTGCGCAATTGGTTCGAGAAGATCGTGATCGTCGCGGCACATGAGTTTACCGCTTGCCTATGTCGATACAAGCGCATTTATCAAGCGTTTCATTGAGGAATCTGGCACGGCTGAGATCGAGCGCTTCATCGCCGAGCAGCGCTATACATTGGTGCTGTCATCACTTTCCATGGTGGAAATCAAGTCGGTCTTGAAACGAAAAGTGATGAATCGAGAAGTCACGCAAGAGACGGCGAAAAGCATCAAAGAGATCATTAACCTTGAAATTGCCAGCCAATCAATCGCTTTTCAAACCATCGATGCTGGTACTTTTGAAAGAACGGGGCACTTGATTGAAGGTTTAACAACACAACTAGGCGCATTGGATGCCATGCATTTGGCTTGCGCCAAGACTGCCAGCTGCGAACTGATGGTGTCGGCAGACAAGCAATTGCTGCGGGCTAGCAACGAAGCAGGATTAAACATTTTTGATTTGAACAAGCAATGACCAAGCCACTAACAAAAGCCTTGATTTTTGACATGGACGGCACGATGGTCGATTCCATGCCGCACCATGCGACTACTTGGTTGGTGTTCGCGAAAAAACACAATATCAACCTCAGCATCGAAGAAATGATGCGGCGAACCACAGGTCGCACGGGTTTAGAGTGTGTGCGCTTACTGTTAGATCAACCTGACTTGGAAGAAGCAAAAGCTTGGTCGATGGTGCATGAAAAAGAAGCACTGTACCGTGAGGTTTTCGGGCCGATTTTTAAAGAAGTAGCCGGCTTTAAAACCTTTGCCACGCAAGCTCGAGTGCAAGGTTTAAAAATCGGCGTGGGTACGGCAGGTGACATTCATAATGTTGAATTTGTCTTAAAGTATTTGCAAATGCACCCCGCACCTGATGCGATTGCACGGGGCGATGAAGGTCTAACCGGAAAACCCACACCCGCTATATTTTTAGAAGCAGCTAAGAGAATAAATACGCCGGCTGAGCATTGCATTGTCTTTGAAGATGCGCCCTTTGGCATTGAAGCAGCACGTCGCGCCGGCATGCGCGCTGTGGCAATTTGCACGGGGCACACAGCGGCTGAATTAGCTGGGCCACACGTGATAGCAGCGGTAGCCAACTTCAACGAATTATTGGATACAAACTTTTTGGAGAATCTGCATGTTGCAGCATAAAAACGACGAGACTGGTGAAGGTATAGGCCAAGCCATCGCTATCAACCGTCTAGATTACACAGCGCCAGCGTATTGGATTGACACCGTCAATTTGACGTTTGATCTTGACCCTGCAAAAACCCGTGTGCTCAACAAAATGCACATCCGCCGCAATACAGCGGTCGATGTGCAACCGCTCAAGTTGGATGGCGACGAGTTGAATCTGTCGCGCGTGTTGGTCAACGGCCAAGGTTGCAGTTTCAAAATGGAAGGCAACCGGCTGGTGTTGGACAACTTGCCAGACGAATTTGATTTAGAGATTTTCACCACCTGCGCGCCCGCTAAAAACACCAAGTTGATGGGTTTATATGTCAGCAACGAATCGTTTTTTACGCAATGCGAGGCTGAAGGCTTTAGAAGCATCACCTACTATTTAGACCGTCCTGATGTGATGGCGAGTTTCACGGTGACGCTGCGGGCAAACAAAACGGCGTATCCGGTGCTGCTGTCCAACGGCAATTTGATCGAGCAAGGTGCTCTAGAGGATGGCCGTCACTTTGCCAAATGGGTGGATCCGCACAAAAAACCAGCGTATTTGTTCGCCTTGGTCGCGGGGCAACTCGTCTGCCGCGAGCAAAGCATCACCTCCCGCGCGGGCAACACACACTTGCTGCAAGTCTATGTGCGCCCGGGCGACTTGGAGAAAACCGAGCATGCCATGAACTCGCTCATGGCCAGCGTGGCGTGGGACGAAGCACGTTTTGGTTTGAGTTTGGACTTGGAGCGCTTCATGATTGTGGCGACCAGCGACTTCAACATGGGGGCGATGGAAAACAAAGGCCTCAACATCTTCAACACCAAGTACGTGCTGGCCAGCCAGGCGACGGCGACGGATGTGGATTTTGCCAACATCGAATCCGTCGTCGGCCACGAATATTTTCACAATTGGACCGGCAACCGCATCACCTGCCGCGACTGGTTCCAGCTCTCGCTCAAAGAGGGTTTGACCGTTTTCCGCGACCAGGAGTTTTCGCAAGACATGGCTGGCGTTGCATCTGCCCGCGCGGTGAAACGCATTGAAGACGTGCGCGGATTGCGTGCCGCGCAGTTTGTGGAAGATGCCGGCCCGATGTCGCACCCCGTGCGACCTGACCAATACGTTGAAATCAGCAACTTCTATACTGCAACGATTTACGAAAAAGGCGCTGAAGTGGTGCGCATGATGCAAACCTTGGTCAGCACGCCAGAATCACCGACAGGCCAAGCTGGCTTTGCCAAAGGCATGAAGCGGTATTTTGAGCGCTTTGATGGTCAAGCGGTGACGTGTGATGACTTTGCGTTGGCGATAGCATCAGCCAATCCCAATTCTGAGCTCGATCGCCATTTGTTGCAATTCAAACGCTGGTACAGCCAGTCTGGCACGCCACGCGTACAAGCCAGCGGCGTTTATGATGCTGACGCTCGCACCTACAGCATCGCGTTCACGCAGCATTTGAAAGCTGGTGATGAACCGTTTGTGATTCCGCTCGCACTGGGCTTGCTGAGCAGTGATGGTGCTGAATTGCCGTTGCAGCTCAGCGACGAAACTTCTGCAACAGCAGGAAGCCGCACCATTGTCTTGACGCTAAGCAGCCAAACGCTGAGCTTTATCAATGTCGATGCGCAGCCTGTGCCATCACTGCTTCGTGGTTTCAGTGCACCGATTATTTTGGACTATTCGTATACCGAAGCGGAGTTACTGACGCTGCTGGCGCATGACTCTGACCCGTTCAGCCGATGGGAAGCTGGGCAACGTTTGGGTTTGAAAATAGGCATTGATTTAATTGCTACTAATTCAATAGCATCTCAGGCAATAAGTACGACGGCTAAGATCGAAAATAGAGTCAAAAATGACACTCTAAACAGCTATATTGAAGCCATGCGCAAGGTCTTACGCGACTCTGCTTTGGACGCTGCATTCAAAGAGTTGGTGCTGACACTGCCATCTGAAAGCTACATCGCCGAGCAGCTTGACGTGGTTGACCCACAGCGCATCCATGCCGTTCGTCAAAGTCTGCGTGCTCACATCGCCACGGCCCTGCAAGCCGATTGGCAATGGGCTTATGGAGCCCATGAAAACAACGGTGCGTACACGCCAGATGCTTTCTCTAGTGGGCGTCGTGCTTTGGCTGGCATGGCCTTGGCGAATCTGTGCCTTGCATCTAAAGCATCGGGCGATTCAGTTTGGCAGGGTAGAGCTTTGCAGCGTTTCAAAGACGCAGGCAATATGACCGATAGGTTCAATGCACTTTGCGCCCTCGTGAACGCGGGTCATGCTTTTGCTACGCCTGCATTGGCTCAATTCCAAGCGATGTTCAAGAACGAGCCCTTGGTTTTAGACAAATGGTTTGCACTGCAAGCCAGTGCCCCAGACGATGGCGGCAATGTTTTACCCATCGTTCGTCAATTGATGACTCTGCCAGACTTCAACATGAAAAATCCTAACCGCGCCCGCAGCGTCACCTTCAGCTACTGCAGCGCCAACCCGGGTGCTTTTCACCGTGCTGATGCCGCTGGCTATGTGTTTTGGAGCGACCGCGTGATGGAGCTGGACAGCTTCAACCCGCAAGTCGCTGCCCGCTTGGCACGTGCTTTGGACCGCTGGAAAAAACT